>NZ_JBXWSM010000048.1:0-32421 GCF_059613405.1 Ruegeria sp. BHSA118 | reverse complement strand
CTGCGAGGTGTCGTGCATGCGGTTGCGGTCATGCTCTGGTTCTTTGCGATGACACAGATACCACTGGCCGAAGTTACAGCCATGAATTACATGACTCCGGTTTACGTCACACTGGGGGCGGCCCTGTTTTTGGGCGAAAAGCTGGCCTTTCGCCGGATTGCCGCGATTCTGGTCGCTCTGATTGGCGTCCTGATCATCCTGCGGCCCGGGTTTCGCGAAGTGTCATCAGGCCATCTGGCCATGCTGGGAACGGCCCTGACCCTTGGGGGGTCGTATTTGTTGGCCAAGATTCTGGTGCGTGACGTACCGCCCGCCGTCGTTGTGGCACATCTGTCGATCTGGGTGACCATTGCCTTGATACCCTTTGCAATCGCCGTTTGGACACAGCCAAGCCTGCGGGATATCGGGGTTCTTTTTCTGGTGGCCTGCTTTGCGACCGCCGGGCACTATTTCATGACCCTGGCGCTTCAGGCGGCGCCAGTGGCCGTCACGCAGCCGGTGACGTTTCTTCAGCTGATATGGGCCACGATCCTGGGCGCTGCGGTTTTCCATGAAAGCGTTGACGTTTGGGTTGTCGCGGGTGGCACGCTGATCCTTGCCGCCGTAAGCTTTATCTCTTGGCGCGAATTCGTGTTGAACCGCCGGGACTTGACGCCTCCCAGTATTGCGCCGAAGCTGTAACGACACCGCTCCCTGATTTTTCATTAATTGACGAGTCAATAAAAACCCCCTAGCGTGGTCCCGTGACGCCTGCTCAAGGGGAGAACGATGCCAAAAGTCGGAATGGAGCCAATCCGCCGGGATGCGATTGTTCGCGCGACAATCGCTGAGCTGGGCGTGAAGAAATCCCTTGATGTAACCGTCAGTCAGATTGCCAAACGTGCGGGCATGTCCAGCGCGCTTGCGCACCACTATTTCGGCGGCAAGGATCAGATCTTTCTGGCCGCCATGCGCCGGATCCTGTCGGACTTCGGGGAAGAAGCAAGGGGCGAGCTGAAAGCGGCTGCGCCAAACGAAAGGGCGCAGGCGATCGTCAGGGCGTGTTTTGCGCCTTCTTGTTTCACACCCGATGTGATCGCGGCCTGGATGACCTTCTACGTGCTGGCTCAGACCAATGATGATGCCCTGCGCCTGTGGCAGATCTATCAGGCCCGCATCAAATCTAATCTGACCCACGCCCTGCGGCACAGGTTGGCCGACCCGCAAGAGGCGGCCGAGAACATGGTTGCCCTGATTGACGGTCTGTACATCCGCGCCGCACTCAGCGCACCCGAAGAACCGCAACTGGCCGTGAACCATGCGATGCGTGTGCTCAATACTCTGCTCGAGGCTAAAAAATGACAAAACCGAACATTCTGATCCTGATGGTGGATCAGCTGAACGGGACTCTCTTTCCAGACGGTCCTGCTGACTGGCTTCACGCTCCGAACCTGAAGAAACTGGCAGAACGGTCAACCCGGTTTGCCAATGCCTACACGGCGTCGCCCTTGTGTGCGCCCGGGCGGGCCAGCTTCATGTCCGGTCAATTGCCGTCGCGCACCGGGGTCTATGACAACGCGGCCGAGTTCCGCAGCGACATCCCCACATACGCACATCACCTGCGTCGCGCGGGCTATTACACCTGCCTGTCGGGCAAGATGCATTTTGTGGGTCCCGACCAGATGCACGGGTTCGAAGACCGCCTGACCACCGACATCTATCCGGCCGATTTCGGCTGGACCCCGGATTACCGCAAACCGGGAGAGCGCATCGACTGGTGGTATCACAACATGGGGTCTGTGACGGGCGCAGGCGTTGCAGAAATCTCGAACCAGATGGAGTACGATGACGAGGTGGCTTACAACGCCAAGGCCAAGCTTTATGATCTGGCACGCGGCAAGGATGATCGCCCTTGGTGTGTAACCGTCAGCTTCACCCATCCGCATGATCCATACGTGGCCCGCCGCAAATACTGGGATCTGTACGAGGATTGCGCGCATCTGCTGCCCGAGGTCGCTGATATCGGCTACGACAATCAGGACCCTCATGCCAAGCGCATCTTCGATGCCAACGACTGGCGCAGTTTCGACATCACCCAAGAAGATATCCGCAAGTCGCGCCGCGCCTATTTCGCCAATATTTCCTATCTGGACGACAAGATCGGCGAAATCCTCGAAGTGCTGGAAACCACCCGGCAAGAGGCGATCATCCTGTTCGTTTCGGATCACGGCGACATGCTGGGCGAACGCGGGCTGTGGTTCAAGATGAACTTCTACGAAGGCTCGGCGCGTGTGCCGCTTATGATCGCCTCGCCTGATCTGCCCGCCGGCCGGATTGATGCTCCGGTGTCAACAATAGACGTAACGCCGACCCTGGGGGCGCTGGCCGGCGTAGACATGGCCGAGATCGCCTCCTGGACCGATGGCGAAAACCTCGTGCCGTTGGCGCTGGGCGAAGAGCGAACCACACCGGTGGCCATGGAATACGCGGCCGAAGCATCCTACGCACCGCTGGTCTCGTTGCGATATGGCAAGTGGAAATACAACCGCTGTGCGCTGGACCCTGATCAGTTGTTTGATCTTGAGGCCGACCCGCAGGAACTGAACAATCTTGCAGACAGCCCCGAACACGCAGGTACGCTGCAAACACTGCGTGCCAAATCCGAAGCCCGTTGGGATCTGGATCGTTTCGACGCCGATGTCCGCGCCAGCCAGGCGCGGCGTTGGGTTGTGTACGAAGCGCTGCGGCAGGGCGGATACTACCCGTGGGACTATCAGCCGCTGCAAAAAGCGTCGGAACGCTACATGCGCAATCACATGGATCTGAACATCGTCGAGGAAAACGCCCGGTTCCCACGCGGCGAATAACCTCTTCATCTTTTCGAAAATACTCCCGCCGGAGGCATCCATCCTTCTCGGCGGGGCAGGAGTTGTGGAAATGGAAGCAGATTTTGTCATCGTCGGCGCAGGGTCCGCAGGCTGCGCAATGGCATATCGTCTGAGCGCGGCCGGGGCCTCGGTTCTGGTGATCGAACACGGCGGCACCGACATGGGGCCGTTCATTCAGATGCCGGCGGCGCTGAGCTATCCGATGAACATGTCGCGCTATGACTGGGGTTATCAGTCCGAGCCTGAACCGCATCTGAACAACCGCCGTCTGGCCTGCCCGCGCGGCAAGGTGATCGGCGGGTCGTCCTCGATCAACGGCATGGTCTATGTTCGCGGCCACGCGCGCGATTTCGATACCTGGGCCGAGATGGGGGCTGACGGTTGGTCTTACGCGGATGTATTGCCTTATTACAAACGGATGGAGACCTGGCACGACGGCGGCCATGGGGGCGATCCGGCATGGCGCGGCACTGACGGTCCGCTGCACGTGTCGCGCGGCCCGCGTGAGAACCCGTTGTTTCAGGCCTTTGTGGACGCCGGTCAGCAGGCCGGTTACGAAGTCACGGGCGACTATAACGGCGAAAAGCAGGAAGGCTTTGGCCCGATGGAGCAGACCGTCTGGAAAGGGCGGCGCTGGTCTGCGGCGAATGCCTATCTGAAACCCGCGCTCAAGCGCGACAATTGCGATATCGTGCGCGGTCTTGCGTCTCGGGTTGTCATGGAAAACGGTCGCGCCACAGGGGTCGAACTGATCCGTGGCGGCAGGAAAGAGGTCATCAAGGCCCGGCGCGAAGTCGTTCTAGCGGCATCGTCGATCAATTCGCCCAAGCTGCTGATGTTGTCCGGTATCGGCCCAGCGGCGCATCTGGCCGAGCATGGGATTGACGTCGTGGCGGATCGCCCGGGGGTTGGTGCCAACCTACAGGACCATCTGGAGCTGTATATACAACAGGCGTCGCTGCAACCGATCACGCTCTACAAGCACTGGAACCTGTTCAGCAAGGGCCTGATCGGGGCGCAATGGCTGTTTACCAAAACGGGACTGGGCGCGTCGAACCAGTTCGAAAGCGCGGCGTTCATCCGGTCGAAACCGGGCGTGGAATATCCTGATATTCAATACCACTTCCTGCCGATTGCGGTTCGCTATGATGGGCAGGCCGCTGCCGAGGGGCACGGGTTCCAGGCGCATGTCGGCCCGATGCGGTCGCCGTCACGCGGGGCGGTCACATTGCGCTCTGCCCAGGCCGCAGACGCGCCGGTGATCAAGTTCAACTATATGAGCCATGAAAAGGATTGGGAGGATTTCCGCACCTGTATCCGACTGACCCGCGAAATCTTTGGGCAAGCCGCCTTCAAACCCTATGCGGGCAAGGAAATTCAGCCCGGTTCCGCGGTCCAAACGGATGAAGAACTGAACGCCTTTATCGCGGAACATGCGGAAAGCGCCTATCACCCCTGCGGTACGTGCCGGATGGGGCGTGCGGATGACAAGAACGCGGTGGTCGATCCCGAAGGCCGTGTCATCGGCGTGGACGGGTTGCGCGTTGCGGACAGTTCCATTTTTCCGCAGATCACCAACGGCAACCTGAATGCGCCGTCGATCATGGTGGGTGAAAAAGTGTCGGACTCGCTTTTGGGCAAGGATCCGTTGCCGAAGGCCAATGATCGTCCGTGGATCCACCCCAGCTGGGCGACCGCTCAGCGTTAACCCTTCCAAACGGCCCCCGGTTGAACGTGTGTGAAATACCGCGCATATCGGGGGCATGTTAAGGATTTGTTTAACCTTTGTTCTTCTGCTGCCAGGTCTGACCCATGCCGCAGAGCAACTTGCAGGTCGGGTTGACGTCGTTGATGCGGATACCTGGAACGTCGGTGGTGTCCGGGTGCGGCTGCACGGTATCGATGCGCCCGAACTGGATCAGACCTGTCAGGATTCCGACGGATCAAGCTGGCCGTGCGGGGCTTGGGTCACTCATGCGGTTCGGGAACAGTTTCAGGGACGGATGACGGCATGTGTCCCGGTGGATCGGGATCGCTACGGTCGCATCGTTGCCCGGTGCAGCATGGAACGCGAAGACGTCGCCGCCCGGATTGTAGAGCAGGGCTTGGCCTTTGCGTACCGCAAATATTCGGACGCGTATGCAGGTGCCGAACAGGTCGCGAGGAATGGAAAAAGGGGATTGCACAAGACACAGATTCAGGTGCCTTGGGTCCACAGGGCGCGCAAGAAACCAAAATCCTCTGAAACATGCCTGATCAAAGGAAATGTTTCGTCAAAGGGCGAAAAGATCTTTCACGAACCGGGCCAGAGGTACTATGCCAAAACCCGGATCAGTGCAGCCAAGGGCGAGCGATGGTTCTGCTCTGCTGCCGAAGCACGTGCTGCGGGTTGGCGTGCTGCGCGACGCTGAATTCTGAATTTTTCCTGTATGAAATTGATCCGCGTCAAAGTGGGCGGCGCGTCACGCTTCTACCACTGATATGCAACGACATATGAAGGAGCGAACAGACATGTCCCACACCCCGCATGAACTGGCCGAAGAGTTTCCGGACAAGGTTGAACTGATGAGCCAGCTCAAGCAAACGGACGCGCATTTCGCCCGTCTGGCTGATGAGTATCACGAGGTCAATCGCGTTGTGCACCGGGCCGAAACCAACGTCGAACCCATGGAAGAGCTGGCCGAAGTTGATTTGCGCAAGAAACGGGCAGCGCTGAAAGACGAAATCTGGGCGATTTTGTCCAAGGCCTGAACACCAGTGCCGGGGCACTCGTTGCCCCGGCCCGGGATGGGGTTCCCCGGTAGATTTTTAGCCATGCGAAATCAGGTGACTTCGTATGGCAGGGTGCCGCGCGTATGGGTGTCGATGCTGAGACGGCGCTCCAGCGGCGGGACCGAACGCTGGTGGCAGTTTTGGCGCTCGCAGATGCGGCAGGAAATGCCGATGGGCTCGTAAGCGCTGGCGTTGTTAATGTCGAGGTTGTCGGCATACACGAGCGCCGGGGCATGGCGCACCTCGCACCCCAGCGCAATTGCGTACCGCCTGACCGGTGCGCCGAATGAACCGCCTGATTTCGACACATCCCGAGCCAGCGAGATGTAACGCACGCCATCCGGCGTTTCTGCCAGTTGCCGAAGGAAATGGCCCGGCGTTTCAAAGGCCCGATGCACGTTCCAAAGGGGGCAGGCGCCACCGAACCGTGCAAATTGCAGACGCGTGGCCGAGTGCCGTTTCGTGATCGTCCCGGCCTGATCCACGCGAACAAAAAAGAACGGGATACCTTTTGCGCCGGGGCGTTGCAGCGTCGACAGTCTATGCGCAACCTGCTCGATCGATGCGCCGAAACGGTTACTGAGCAGCTCCAGGTCGTGGCGCTCTTCCTGAGCGGCGGTCAGAAATGCGGAATAGGGCATCAAGGAAGCGCCGGCGAAATAATTGGCAAGGCCGATCTTGGCGATGGACCGCGCCTCGTCGCTTTGGAACTTGGCAAAATCCAGTGTCGCTTCCAGCAGTTTGTCCTGGCTGATCAATGCGACCTGCAACAGCAGCTGAAACACTTGCGTTTGCGGAGTCGAGCGGGAGGAAAGGCGCAGGATTTTGCTTTCGGCGTCATAGGTGCGCAAAGGGGCGATGTCAGAGAACATCACTTGAATGCCACGCTCTGTCAGGCTGTTCAAAGCAGCCTGCCGGATGCTGCCCGGGCTTTCCGCGCGATTGGCGAACAGCTCTGCCGCCCGGTCCACGGCGTCGATATAGTTGTCGCAATAGTGGAAGAAGTCCCGCACCTCTTCCCAGGGGCTGGCCTGCATTCGGGCGTCTTCTCGCCCCAAAGCTTCGTCCAGTGAGGCGAGGCGTTCATGCGTTTGGCGGTAGGTTTTGTGCAGCTCGATAAATGCGCGGGCCAAGGCCGGGGCGTTTGATGCCGTCAGGCGTAAATCGGCAAGTGGCGGCAGAATATCCGCAAAAACCGGGTCGGCCAGAGCTTCGCGCATATCCGACACCAGTCGCTCGCTGTCGCCGGTGCTGAGCTCGGTGACATCCATCCCGAATTCTTGCGCCAGAGCCAACACAACCGTGGTCGAGATCGGCCGGTTGTTGTTCTCCATCTGGTTTAGATATGGGAGTGAAACACCCAGTTTCGCAGCGAATTCGCGTTGTGTCAGGGCCAGTCGCGTGCGCATTTCACGCAGTTTCGCGCCGGCATAGAGCTTTTGGGTGGCCATGAGGTGCCTTTGCAAGTTTTCTGTTTTGGAAGATTAACTTTGCAAAGTTTTCGGGGCAAGTCGTTACAGCCCCAATTGCCGTTCTCGTCGAATGACGGATCCAATTGCGAAAATCGCCAGAACTGCGGAGGTGAGCATCAGCCAGAGCAAGGGCATGGCACCGGTTTCCCGGGTCAGCAGGGTGCCTGCCAACGCGCTCAGGCCCGCGCCGCCGCCCAGCATGATTGCGCCGCTCAGCCCCGAGGCGGTTGCGGCCAGATGCGGACGAACAGACAATGCGCCGGAAGTGGCATTGGGAATGGCCATGCCGTTTCCGACGCCCACAAAGGTCATCAAGCTGAAAAAGCTGAGTGCGGTGCCCAGACCTGTGAGGAACAAGGATGCCGAAAGCGCAACGCCCAAAGCGTTCAGCAGGCTGCCCCATAGCACCATCCGGTTGATGCCAATCTGCATTGAGAAACGACCGCTCAGAAAGTTGCCAACAAAATAACCGACTGCCGGTGCGCCGAAATAAATGCCGACCTGTGTCGCGCTTAGCCCGAACAGTTCGGTTCCTATAAAGGGCGCGCCACCGAGATAGGCAAAGAAGGTGCCCGAAGACAGCGCGCAGGATAGTGAATAGCCCCAGAACCGTGGCGAGGTCAGCAGTTCGGGGTATTCCTTGAATTGCTGAACAAGGGTCTTGCCGCTTTTGGCTGACGTTTCGCCAAAATCCGCGAAGGTCAAGGCAAGCGTCAAGGCGCCCAGGGCGAAAGGCAGCCAGAAGTTCGCTTTCCATCCAAAGCTTTCCTCGAGCAGCCCGCCGATCGCCGGGCCGATCATCGGGACCACGGCCATACCCATTGTCACGTATCCGATCATCGATGCCGCCTGATCCTGATCGTACATATCCCTGACCGCGGCCCGGCTGAGAACCATGCCAACAACCACGACCGCCTGACACATTCTGAACGCCAGAAAGATTTCAACTTTGGGCGCATAGATGCATCCAAGCGTGGCGAGCAGGAACAAGCCGATCCCCCACAGCAGAACAGGCCTGCGACCTGCCTTGTCTGCGAGCGGTCCGATCAGGATTTGCAGAACGGCATTGACCAGAAGATACAGCGCGATCGACAGCTGCATGACCTTGTAATCGGCGCCGAAATACGCGGCCATGTTCGGCAGGCTCGGCAGAAACAGGTTCATGCTCAGCGCAGTCAAGCCCGCGAGCAATACAAGTGTCGCCAATGTGGGTGGTGTGCGGTGAACCGCGCGAGAGCTGAACTGCATGGTTCACATGTATAGTCATGGAATTTTGGATTGCCAGCAATCCATCGATCTCAACAAGAGACTTAGCAAGTTTACAGTTATCCAGATTGTTGTTGCTGAATATTTGCAAATTTGCCGAAAAGAGCTTTGGATGAGAGGCGCAAAAGGGTAGGGTCCCGGCAAATTTTACAGGGGATAATCGTCATGAAAGACATCCTTTCCGAGTTGGAAAACCGCCGCAACGACGCACGACTGGGCGGCGGGCAGAGGCGGATTGATGCCCAGCATGCGCGCGGAAAGCTGACAGCGCGAGAGCGGATCGAGTTGCTGCTGGATGAGGGCAGCTTTGAAGAATTCGACATGTTCGTCAGTCATCGATGCACCGAATTCGGAATGGAAAATCAAAAACCTGCCGGTGATGGTGTTGTCACCGGCTGGGGCACCATCAACGGACGCATGGTCTATGTGTTCAGCCAGGACTTTACGGTCTTTGGTGGGTCGCTGTCCGAGACGCATGCCCAGAAAATCTGCAAGATCATGGATATGGCGGTGCAAAACGGAGCACCAATTGTCGGAATCAACGATTCGGGCGGTGCGCGAATCCAGGAAGGCGTGGCTTCGCTGGCCGGGTATGCCGAAGTGTTTCAGCGCAACATCACGGCCTCGGGTGTGGTTCCGCAGATCAGCGTAATCATGGGCCCATGCGCCGGCGGTGCGGTTTACAGTCCCGCGATGACTGACTTTATCTTTATGGTCAAAGACTCGTCTTACATGTTCGTGACAGGCCCCGACGTGGTCAAAACGGTTACCAACGAGGTTGTAACGGCAGAAGAACTGGGTGGCGCCTCGACCCACACCAAGAAATCCTCGGTCGCCGATGCCGCGTTCGAAAACGATGTGGAAGCATTGGCAGAAGTGCGCCGCCTGGTGGATTTCCTGCCGCTCAACAACCGCGAAAAACCTCCGGTGCGCCCGTTCTTTGATGACCCTCACCGGATCGAGGATTCGCTGGACACTCTGGTTCCGGACAATCCGAACACGCCCTACGACATGAAGGAACTCATCACCAAAATAGCCGATGAGGGTGACTTCTACGAAATTCAGGAAGATTTCGCCAAGAACATCATCACCGGCTTTATCCGGCTGGAAGGTCAGACCGTAGGTGTGGTGGCAAACCAGCCGATGGTTTTGGCGGGATGTCTGGACATCGACAGTTCGCGCAAGGCGGCGCGGTTCGTGCGGTTCTGCGACTGTTTCGAAATTCCGATCCTGACGCTTGTCGATGTTCCGGGCTTTCTGCCGGGCACTCAGCAGGAATACAGCGGTGTGATCAAGCACGGAGCAAAGCTGCTTTATGCATATGGTGAGGCGACCGTGCCCAAGGTCACGGTGATCACGCGCAAGGCGTATGGCGGTGCCTATGTGGTTATGGCGTCCAAACATCTGCGCGGCGATTTCAACTATGCCTGGCCGACAGCCGAAATTGCGGTGATGGGTGCCAAGGGTGCAACCGAGATCATTCACCGGGCAGATTTGCATGATGCGGAAAAGACCGCACAGCACGTCGCCGATTACGAAGATCGGTTTGCAAACCCCTTTGTCGCCGCCGAACGCGGGTTCGTCGACGAGGTGATCATGCCGCATTCGACCCGCCGGCGCGTGTCCAGGGCCTTTGCCAGTTTGCGCGGCAAACAGCTTAAGAACCCATGGAAAAAGCACGACAATATTCCGCTTTGACCCATTCGGGGCGGCGTTGTCCGCCCCGGTTGTTGGCACCGGCAGTCCGATTCTGAGCAAAAAATGCTCAAAATTGCGGCGGAATTGACAAAAAGCGACAAATAGTTGAATGATCCGACCCGTCAGACATAGAACCGCGCAGGCCAAATGCACTGCGCGCGCGATCCCGGAAGGAGGAGCCTGCCTTCGGTGGGTCCGGGATCGTGCCATATGTCTGGTACTGTGCGCGCTCGGCGCTCCTGTTTTTGCCCAGACAGACAGTTCATTGCCGGTGCCGTCCGGTCAGCCGGTACACCTGAGCGATGTCCTGCTGGACAACAACCCCGGTGAGCTTTGGGTGCGCTTTCGATTTGTCGCCCCGAAGATCGGAGCATCAGTGGGGCGGATCGGCTATGACGTGGCGTCCAGGGATATGGAGCATCTGTGCCAAATTCTTGCCGTTCCCTACGTGGCTCTGCACGAATTGCAGCCATCAAGAGTTGTCATTTCCCTGTCTGACCGCCCGGTGGAATTCGGCGACACCGCTCCGGACGCGACACAGTATTTTGAAGCCTACCGGCTGGAGCAGTCCCGGTGTATCTGGGAAGGGCTTTGACCATGAACTCACGCTGTCACGACGTCAAAGCATCTCAGACCAACGGTGCGGCTTTGGAGGTGCGCAACATGATCCCATCCAAGTTCGGGTTCGAACTATTATTGTCTGCAAAACAAAGCTGCGGAGTGTCGCCATGCTGAAACATCGCGGATTCCCGGGGCGTCTTTCAGGCACCGATTTTCAGTTCACTATTCGCCGCGCCAATCCCAAGGGTGTGACGCCGTTGACGCGGCGGGAACGGTTCCGGGATCGCAAACCAGCGGACAAACGCGCCGATGCCGCCTTCATGGAGGCCCTTTGGGCGCATTTCGGCGATCAGCCGTTCGAGAGGGGCAATCTGGATGCCGGACGTCTCAGCTGGTTTTTCGGGCGCGAAGTCATCCCGGCGGAAGATCCTTTTGATCCGGCCAGCTATGACGCGATGCTGGTGATCGATGTGGACGCCGCCCGTGCGTCCTTTCCCGACGTAATCGACGGGACAGGCTGATCGTGATCAAAGCCGCCGCATATCAGCCCTTCAAGACCGGTTTCGGGATGACCCTGCCCGAAACCGGGCAGGATCCGTGTGCGGCATCAGAAGTTCAACTGAGCAGCCAGCTGAACGCGGTTTCCGTCAAAGGTTCTGCCGGTCGGCGCGTCGTTCCGTTCACCATAGATGTACTCGGCGCTGAGTGTCAGATCTTCGGTTGCCTTGTAAAATGCGTTGACGTGGATCGTTTCCAACTCGGTAAACGACAGGGTTCCGGTCGAGGTCGGCAGGTCATAGTCTTCTTTGCCGTATGCAATGCCAACATTCCATTTCGGGCTCAGATCCTGCCGGAATTCGATGGTGTATCCATCCACGTCGTTGGCCTGGCCATTCACGATGGGATCACCAAGGCCGATCAGGTACGGGCCGAGTGCCTCGCCGTTCACATAGTTGACCTGGAACAGGCCGCCCTGCCACGGGCGAACCGAGCCGGATATCGTGAACCCGGTCTGATCAACTTCGACATTGCCGGATTCCGCCTTGCCATAGAGGCCGGACACACGCGCGATATATGTCCCGTCATTGTACTCGGCGGATGCGGTCAAAACCGGGTCGTCCGAATTCGAACCGCCGACATTCTCTTCGATCGAAACGGCGAAGGATGTGTTCGTTCCGAAAGAGTTTGTGTAGCGAACCTGCGGAACCCGTGCGAAGGGAATACCAACGGGGCCATTGAATTCCACCGAGGTCGGGTAGGTGTCCAGCGGCATGAAGTTGGTCCAGGTCTGTCCGATCAGCCAGTTGTCACCGATGGTGATATTGGCGTGGCGTACACGCAGTTCGGCCGTTCCGCCGGAACCGAACAGATCCAGTTCCAGTTGCCCGCCGATATCGCCGATACCGCTTGGGGTGGTGGTGCGCAGACCGATCCGCGATTGGCGGACGGTGGCACCAAATGTACCATCGGTCGCGGCCGACGGTTCCCCGATGACATTCACGAACGCCGTGTCGCCCTGATCGAACTCGAAATCGTAGAAGAAGTCTGCCTTTACATACCCATAAACGTCCAGAACGGTGTTACCGATACGGAAGTCACCGTTGGCGGGGCTGGCACTGGCGGATTCCAGCGCCTCGACCCGGGCGCGCAAGGCGTCAAGTTCGGCTTGGGTTTGGGCATCCTGAGCAAAGGCAAGCGTGCTGGTCACACAAAGCGCAGAGGCAGCAAGCAGGAGTGCCTTTTTTCTAGTCTTCGTCATGTGGGTGTTCCTTTGAGTGCGAGTGTGCACACGGACCGTTTCACGAGGTTCAAACCTTGGGAAATCACGAGAATGGGAAGTGAAGGCGTTGATTTTTCAAGCAAATGTGTGTTTTTTACTGCGCTGAAACACGACGTCTTGAGCCGCTTTGATAACGCATTGGCGCAAGGCGGTTCTGTATGTCCAACGCTGACCGAGAGCCGTGATGCTGCAACCGCGAAACGCGCGGAAAGCAGCTTGATCTGTCACGAAACTGTGACGGTAAAGCGGCTGCAAATGCCCGAGCAGGATCGAACCGGTATCGGCGCGAAGTTGCGCGGCATTTCCCGGTGTGGGCAGATTCCAGCCGAAATCCCGATTGGAAACAATACTGTGTTTGCTGGCAATATTGTGCTGTGCAAACTGGATGAGCCGTGCGGCTCTACTTTGCCTGCGCCGCACATGCACCTACTATTCCGTACCCCTTCCTTGCGCGGGCAGGCTTGTGTTCCCCACATAGTCCTGTCCGCGTTTTTCTTTTTGCCTGTCACGGACAAAAAGAGGCAAAATCCCGCACAAAAATCGCCTGCGCGTCCGTTGATATTGAATAACAGGGCGTGTTTCGCGCATCTGACCCGAAAAGGACCAAGAAACCAAAAAGGGCAGATACTATGCGATTCTCACGCTTCATCCTTGTTGCGACGGCCTGCGCGGGGCTGGCCGCCTGCGGAGACACCACGGGCGAACAGGCAATCCTCGGCGGCGGTGCCGGGGCAGTGGGGGCGGCCGTCCTCAACGCGGACCCGTTGTTTGGCGCAGCCGTCGGCGCGGCGGGCAACGTGCTGTACTGCAAGACTCAGAACACCTGTAACTAACGCATATTTTGCGGGGCGCATGTCGTCCCGCCCGTCATCGCGCATCACGCCGTCGTGGGGATTGTTCCCTGCGGCGGCGTTTTGCGTTTCCAGAACACCAAGCCAAAGGACGTTCCATGTTCAATAAGATCCTGATCGCCAACCGGGGCGAGATCGCCTGCCGGGTTATCAAGACTGCCCGCAAGATGGGTATCGGCACCGTCGCCATTTTCTCGGACGCGGACAAGAACGCGCTGCATGTGTCGATGGCGGACGAAGCCATTCATATCGGCCCCCCACCTGCAAACCAGTCTTACATCGTGATCGACAAGGTGATGGACGCCATCCGCCAGAGCGGCGCGCAGGCGGTCCATCCCGGTTATGGCTTCCTGTCCGAAAATGCAAAATTTGCCGAGGCGCTGGAAGCCGAAGGCGTGGTTTTCGTCGGTCCCCCGAAGGGCGCGATCGAGGCGATGGGCGACAAGATCACCTCGAAGAAAATCGCGCAGGACGCGAATGTGTCGACGGTTCCCGGATACATGGGGCTGATCGAAGACGCGGAAGAGGCGGTCAAAATCTCGAACGAGATCGGCTATCCCGTCATGATCAAGGCCAGCGCCGGGGGCGGCGGCAAGGGCATGCGGATCGCGTGGAATGATGACGAGGCGCGCGAAGGCTTTCAGTCGTCAAAGAACGAAGCCGCAAGCTCGTTCGGGGATGATCGGATATTCATCGAGAAATTTGTGACCCAACCGCGTCACATCGAAATTCAGGTTCTGTGCGACAGCCATGGAAACGGTATCTACCTGGGCGAGCGCGAATGCTCGATCCAGCGCCGGAACCAGAAAGTCGTGGAAGAAGCGCCGTCGCCGTTTCTGGACGAAGCGACGCGCAAAGCCATGGGGGAACAGGCCGTGGCCCTGGCCAAGGCCGTGGGCTATTCCAGCGCGGGAACGGTAGAGTTCATCGTTGACGGCGAAAAGAACTTCTACTTCCTGGAAATGAACACGCGCTTGCAGGTGGAACACCCTGTTACCGAACTGATCACCGGCGTTGATCTGGTCGAACAGATGATCCGCGTGGCAGCGGGTGAAAAGCTGTCGATCACGCAGGACGACGTGACACTGACCGGATGGGCGATCGAAAACCGCCTGTACGCCGAGGATCCGTATCGCGGCTTCCTGCCCTCGATTGGCCGTCTGACCCGGTATCGCCCGCCTCAGGAGACGGCAGCCGGACCGATGCTGGCCAACGGCAAATGGCAGTGGGATGCGCCCGAAGGTGATGTTGCTGTTCGCAATGATACCGGCGTCTATGAGGGCGGTGAGATCAGCATGTATTACGATCCGATGATTGCCAAACTGTGTACCTGGGCCCCGACCCGTGATCAGGCGATCGAGGCGATGCGCGTGGCGCTGGACAGTTTCGAGGTTGATGGCATTGGCCACAACCTGCCGTTCCTGTCCGCCGTGATGGATCATCCCAAATTCATCAGCGGTGATATGACCACGGCCTTCATCGCCGAGGAATACCCCGAGGGGTTCGAGGGCGTGGAACTGGCCGAGGCAGACCTGCGCCGGATTGCAGCGTCCTGCGCGGCCATGCATCGCGTCGCTGAAATTCGCCGGACCCGCGTGTCGGGCCGGATGGACAATCACGAACGCAAGGTCGGCACCGATTGGGTTGTCTCCTTCGGGCGCGAGATCCAGTGGCCCGTCAAGGTTGACGCGGATCAGGATGGGGCCACGATCAGGTTTGACGATGGTCAGGAAATGCGGGTGACGGGTGATTGGACCCCGGGCGATCAGCTTGCCGTCATGACGGTCGATGACGCGCCGCTGGTCATGAAGGTGGGCAAGATCTCGGGCGGGTTCCGCATCCGTAACCGCGGCGCGGATCTCAAGGTGCAGATACGTACCCCGCGCCAGGCGGAACTGGCGCGTCTGATGCCTGAAAAACTGCCACCCGACACCTCGAAAATGCTGCTGTGCCCGATGCCCGGCCTGGTCGTGAAGATCGACGTGGAAGTGGGGCAAGAGGTGCAGGAAGGTCAGGCACTGTGCACCATCGAGGCGATGAAGATGGAAAACATCCTGCGCGCCGAGAAGAAGGGCATCGTTGCCAAGATCAATGCAGGCCCCGGCGACAGCCTCGCCGTGGACGAAGTGATCATCGAGTTCGAGTGATCATGACTGCGCTTTTGCCATACCCGTCAAAGCCTCCGGCATTCTGTGCCGGGGTCTTTCGGGGTGGCGCAAGCAGTCAGCCGCCTTCGCGCCGATCGCGGATTTCGCGCTCACGCAGGGGTGTCTTGTCGATGGACCGGCCGATTTCTCGCACGCTCCAAGGGGCAGGTTTGCGCAGTTTGACCACACCGTCCTTGTCGACGAACACCATCTGGAACCCACGTGGGCGCAACTGTGACCGGATCGGAGACCGCGCCGATGGGTCGGTATCGGTCAGAACCACCACGTCACGCTCACGCATTGCGGCTTCGCCTTCGACCAACATGTCGATCTGTTGCTGGAATCGCGGGTCCGCCGGCGTGTCGGCAAAGACCACGATGGGTCGGTTGACCCAAAGAAACTCGCTGAGTTCGCTGTCACCAACCGGGCGGACAAAACTGTCATCCGTCGTCGCCGTGCCATCCGCCGCCCAGACGGACAGCGGGATTAGTGCCAAGAAAACAAAGGCAAGCGTGCGTGTCATGTGGCCTCCTGTTCCTTGGAATATAGCCTCTGTGACACCGATTGCGACCGACGATTTGTACCAAACACTCAAAATGTCGCGCTTGCGGCTGAATGAAACGGCCAGGCGCAAGACCTCAATGCGGAAGCTTTCGACTGCCGCCATCCGAATTGACAAGAGGAAACCGAAATGACCGACACCAAGGATTGGAAAGCGCTGGCCGAGAAAGAGCTGCGCGGACGTCCGCTGGACGACCTGACCAAAGAGACGCTGGAAGGCATCGCGGTCAAACCGCTCTATACGCAGGAAGACACCGCCGATCTGCCGCATATGGGTTCGCTGCCCGGCTTTGGTCCGTTTACCCGCGGCGTGAAGGCCACGATGTATGCGGGCCGTCCGTGGACGATTCGACAGTATGCGGGCTTTTCGACCGCCGAGGAATCCAATGCCTTCTATCGCCGCAACCTGGCGGCGGGCCAGCAGGGTGTTTCGGTCGCCTTCGATCTGGCCACCCACCGCGGCTATGACAGCGACCACCCGCGTGTCGTTGGTGACGTGGGCAAGGCCGGTGTGGCCATCGACAGTGTCGAGGACATGAAAATCCTGTTCGACGGCATTCCGTTGGACAAGGTCTCGGTCTCGATGACCATGAACGGCGCGGTTGTTCCGATTTTGGCAAGTTTCATCGTTGCAGGCGAAGAGCAGGGGCACGACAAATCCGTTCTGTCCGGCACCATTCAGAATGACATTCTGAAAGAGTTCATGGTGCGCAACACCTATATCTATCCGCCCGAACCTTCGATGCGGATCATCTCGGACATCATCGACTACACCTCGAACGAGATGCCCAAATTCAACTCGATCTCGATCTCGGGCTATCACATGCAAGAGGCCGGCGCGAACCTGGTGCAGGAACTGGCCTATACGCTGGCTGACGGGCGCGAATATGTCCGTGCAGCGACACAGGCCGGGATGGACGTGGACAAGTTTGCAGGCCGGCTGTCGTTCTTCTTTGCCATCGGCATGAACTTTTTCATGGAGATCGCCAAACTGCGTGCCGCGCGCACGCTGTGGCACCGGGTCATGACCGAGTTCGGCGCGAAATCCGAACGGTCAAAAATGCTGCGCACCCATTGCCAGACGTCAGGTGTATCGCTTCAGGAACAGGACCCTTACAACAATGTCATCCGCACCGCCTATGAGGCGATGAGCGCGGTTCTGGGCGGCACCCAGTCGCTGCACACAAACGCTCTGGACGAGGCGATTGCGCTGCCCACCGATTTCTCGGCCCGCATCGCGCGGAACACGCAGCTGGTGCTGCAAGAGGAAACCGGAGTGACCGATGTGGTCGACCCGCTGGCGGGCTCCTACTACATCGAAAGCCTGACCAATGAGCTGATCGAGAAAGCCTGGGCCCTGATGGAAGAGGTCGAGGAAATGGGCGGCATGACCAAGGCCGTAGCCAGCGGCATGCCCAAGCTGCGCATCGAAGAAAGCGCGGCCCGCCGCCAGGCGATGATCGACCGGGGCGAAGAGGTGATCGTCGGTGTCAACAAGTATCGCAAGGAACAGGAAGACCCGATCGACATTCTGGACGTCGACAACGTGGCCGTTCGCGAAGCGCAGGTTGCGCGTTTGGAACGCATCCGTGCGACCCGTGACGAGGCTGCTTGCCAACAGGCACTGGACGCTTTGACCAAGGCTGCCCAAGAGGGCGGAAACCTGCTGGCCGCCGCCGTCGAGGCCGCCCGTGCCCGCGCATCCGTAGGAGAGATCAGCATGGCAATGGAAAAAGAGTTCGGCCGCCACCGCGCCGAAGTGAAAACCCTGGCCGGTGTTTACGGCGCTGCCTATGAGGGCGACGAAGGCTTTGCCGCGATCCAGAAATCCATCGAGGAATTCGCCGAGGCCGAAGGCCGCCGCCCCCGTCTGCTGGTGGTCAAGATGGGGCAGGACGGTCATGACCGTGGGGCAAAGGTCATTGCAACTGCCTTTGCCGATATCGGATTTGACGTGGACGTTGGCCCCTTGTTCCAGACCCCGGCCGAGGCTGCGCAGGACGCGGTGGACAATGACGTGCATGTGGTCGGCATTTCCTCGCAGGCGGCAGGGCACAAGACATTGGCCCCGCAACTGGTGGAAGAGCTGAAAAAGGCCGGGGCCGAGGACATCATCGTGATCTGCGGCGGGGTGATCCCGCAGCAGGATTACCAGTTCCTGTATGACCATGGGGTTAAAGCCATCTTTGGTCCGGGCACTAACATTCCCGAGGCCGCTCAGGACATTCTGCGCCTGATCCGCGAAGCGCGGCCCTGACACAAGGCAAGACTTTCAACGAAAGCTCTTGTGATCCCGCGCCAATGGCGAAAACATGCGACCGGATCCCTTTGGGTCCGATCGTTTTTCACAGGAGGGTGCGCATGTTTCTTGATCATCTGGCCGTCGCGGGCGAAACGCTTGAAGAAGCGTCTGCGCATATCGAACAGGCGCTTGGTGTTGCGCTGCAACCCGGTGGGAAACACGAAAAATTCGGGACACATAACAGGTTGCTGGGGCTCAGGGATGGGCTCTATCTGGAAGCGATTGCCATCGATCCGCAGGCGCAACCTCCGGGCAGGCCGCGATGGTTCGATCTGGACAATTTTCAGGGCGGCCCGCGTTTGACGAACTGGATATGCCGGGTCGAGGATATCGAGGCCACACTGTCGATCTTCCCCGATGGCACCGGAGAGCCCATCGACCTGACCCGCGGCGCGTTGCAATGGCGCATGGCGGTTCCGCCAACGGGGCGTTTGCCGTTCGACAATCTGTTTCCCGCCCTTATCGAATGGCAAGGCGACCTGCACCCGGCAAACATGTTGCAGAACAGCGCGTGCCGGTTGCGGCGTCTGGTTGTCTATCACCCCGATGCCCTGGCACTGGCCCGTCAACTGGGTGAGTTGGATCATGTGGTATTCGATTCCGGCCCCGCAGCTTTGCAGGCAGAGATCGAGACACCTCATGGGCTTCGGGTGCTGGAATGAACATTCGCCCGGCCATGGCGGCGGATGCGCCCGCAATCGCCAGGATCACCAATGCGATCATTCGTGAGTCCTTGATCACGTTCACGACCGATGAGCGCAGCACGACGCAAATCACCGAGGATATCACGGCGCGGGGCACCGGATTTCTGGTTGCCGAACATGATGGGCAAGTTGTTGGTTTTGCCACCTATGCCCCGTTTCGTGCGGGGCCCGGTTACGCGCAAACGCGCGAACACTCGATCCAGTTGTCACCGGATGCGCGCGGAAAAGGCGTTGGGCGTGCTTTGATGCAAGCGCTTGAGGCGGCCGCAGGAACCGACGGGGTGCATGTGCTGGTCGCAGGCATTTCCTCGGCCAATCCGGGCGCCGTGGCGTTTCACGCGGCGCTGGGCTTTTCGCAGGTTGGTCGCATGCCCGAAGTAGGGTTCAAATGGGGTCAATGGCTGGATCTTGTGCTGATGCAGAAAATTCTTTTACCTGAATGATCTGTCGCACCTGACAGTCCCGAAATGTGACGCTAGTGTACGCCCATGTCGATCTGGACCCGAATATCAGATGCGCTCAGCGCGCTGGCGCAAGGCGAAAGCCTGACCGCAGTTTTTGAAAAGCTGCGAACACCTCCGGAACGATCGGTGGCTTTCACGATTGCAGTGATTGCCCTGGGCGCAAAAATGGCCAAGGCAGACGGTCAGGTAACACGAGATGAAGTCACCGCCTTCCGCGATGTGTTCCAGATCGCGCGCCAAGACGAGGAAGGTGCAGCCCGCGTCTTCAACATGGCCCGTACGGACGTGGCGGGATATCAGGACTACGCCCGCAAAATCGCACGCATGTTTGCCGAAGACAGCACAACCCTGTGTGACCTGATGGAGGGGCTGTTTCACATCGCCATGGCCGATGGGTTCTATCATCCGAACGAAAACGCTTTTCTCGAAGATGTCAGCCAGATCTTCGGGCAAACCGACGCTCAGTTCAAAGCACTACGGGCACGTTTTGTCCCGGATGCGCCAAACGACCCTTACACGGTTCTGGGCGTTCCACATGACATGCCGCTGCCCGATATCCGCAAAGTCTGGCGAAAACTGGTCCGCGAAACGCACCCGGACGCCATGATGGCGCGGGGTGTCCCGGAAGAGGCGATCAGACTGGCCGAGAAAAAGATGATCGACATCAACCGCGCCTGGGATGAGATCAACGGCGCGCGGGCCTGACAGGATGCGGCTGGCGACCTATAACATCGAATGGTTTGCCAATCTTTTTGATCAAAACGACAATCTGATTGTCGATGACACCTGGTCCGGTCGACATGATGTTACCAAGGCGCAGCAGGTCGAGGCGATCGCAAAAGTGCTGACTGCGATTGACGCGGATGCGGTTTTGATTGTCGAGGCTCCGAACACCGGTAAGCGCCAGAACACGGTGCGGGCCCTGCAAACCTTTGCCGAGGCGTTCGATCTGCGCATCTCTGACGCGGTGATGGGGTTTGCCAACGACACCCATCAAGAGCTGGCGCTGCTATACGACAGGACCATTCTGACCGTGCGCCATGATCCCAAGGGTGACATCGACGACCCGTTGGCCCCCCCGTTCGATGGCGCGTTCAGAATCGATCTGGATATTGATGCGACCGAGGACGTAGTGCGGTTTTCCAAACCACCGATGGAACTGGCGGTGAAGACGCAATCGGGCCACTACGTTCGGCTGATCGGAGCTCATTTAAAATCCAAGGCTCCGCATGGGGCTGGGTCGCGGGATGAGGCGATCCGGATCGCGATTGCCAACCGCCGCAAGCAACTGGCGCAGGCGGTCTGGCTGGCCCGGCGGGTCGAGATGCACGTTGCCGGCCAAGAACCTGTCATTCTACTGGGAGACCTGAACGACGGCCCCGGGCTGGATGAGTTCGAGCATCTGTTCGGCCGCTCTTCGGTCGAGATCTTGCTGGAGGTTGGGTTGTTCGACCCGCATGCGGTGACGGCGCATGGTTTTCGGCCCGGATCGATACCCTCCACGGCGCGCTTTGCCCGCCCGGAAGAAGGCAGGTTTCTGGAGGCTCTTCTGGATTACATAATGATAACCCAGGATCTGCGTGCATACCGTCCGGCCTGGCGCATTTGGCATCCGTTTCGCGACGCGGCCTGTTGGTCCGCACCGGACCTGCGACAGGCGTTGCTGACGGCGTCGGATCATTTCCCGGTCACACTGGACATCGACCTGTGACCTTTCACGCCTGCGACAGGGGCGCTATATATCAGGTATGAAACACGTTTTGCTGATCAGCATGATCACGGCCGGCATCGCTGCGCCCGCCCTTTCGCAGGAAGACAACAGCAAATCCCTGATGGAGCAGGGGGCCGAGCTGTTTTTCGAAGGTCTGCGCAAGGAAATGGAACCGGCGCTGGATGAGTTGCTGGGCCTTGCGGATGAGTTTGGCCCGGCAATGCAGTCGTTCTTGCGGGAAATGGGCCCCGCACTGGCCGAACTGGGGGCCGAGATCAAGGATTGGAGCGCTTATGAGGCGCCCGAGATCTTGCCCAATGGCGATATCATCATCCGCAGGAAACAGGCCGAGGATCCGCCGGAGCCTGAAAATGAAGGTGAAGAATTGCCCGAAGGGGCAACTGATATCTGATCGGATCGATGGTCAGCCCTTGATGATCACGCGCGTATCGGATTTCAGGGCGTTCGCCAGTGAATTCAGGCGCGCTTCGGCAACTTCGCTGAACAGGGGGGCTGCTGCTTCGGGCAGGTACAGCTCCAACTGTCGCTTTTTGGGATAGAATTTCAGGCGCCCCATATTGGCGTCGTTGTGCATCCACAGCATCGCGCCAAAGCGCATGGCCTTGCCCAGAATCTCGGCCTGTTTCTGGCTTTTTTCATCCAGCAATTCGTAAAGCCGAGAGAACCGGTTGCCTTCCCGTTTGTTGCGATAGCGGTGTTGCAGTGCCAATCCGATGAAAACACGCTCGGAGTGCTTCAGGCCACCCAGATTGGCGCGCGTGACGTTGTCGAAACACACCTCGGCCCGATAATCGGGATGTGCGCGCCAGCTTACATCGTGCAGCAGGCAGGCCGCCTTGATCAGGCGCACCCTGCTGGGCGGTGCGGATCTGAACAGCGGGATGACAAAATCATAGAGATTGCTGCCAAATCCGGGCAGGCGCGCGTCCTTGGCTTCCGAGAATCGGCTGGCTTCGATAAGCGGGTCGCGGTCGCGCACTTCCTGCGGCATCTGCTCATACAGCAACCCCTCGCGGATACCATAGCTTGAGATGGCGATATCTTTGGGTTTGAACGTACGGATCAGCCGTGCCAGAACATCCATCGCGTAAGGGATAAGCGCCATGCGCGAGCTGGACACGCCCGCCTGAGCACGCAACTTTTCACTATCGTGTTTTTCGATGTATTTGATCGTCTCGCGCACCTGCTTGGTGGTCATGCGGTATTCATGCAGCACGTTCAGCGGATAGCCCCGCCGCAGCATGTCCAGCCGCGCAAAGGCGCGCCAGCTGCCGCCGACCAGAAACAAACGATCCCGCTGCTGGCCCATCTGATTGCGCAGATCCTCCATCGTTTCCTTGATATGCGCTTTTCGCGCGCGCCGCCCGCCTTTGATGTCACGCAGTTTCAGCGGCCCAAGCGGCGAGGTTACGCGGCGGCCGACCTGACCACCGCCGATTTCGGCCAATTCCATCGACGACCCGCCGATATCGCAGATCAGCCCATAGGCTCCGGGCCATCCCAACAGGACACCCTGCGCCGACAGGCGGGCTTCTTCGTCTCCGTCAATGATGGCCACCTGCAAACCGGTTTCAGC
This sequence comes from Ruegeria sp. BHSA118, assembly GCF_059613405.1. Lineage (NCBI taxonomy): Bacteria > Pseudomonadati > Pseudomonadota > Alphaproteobacteria > Rhodobacterales > Roseobacteraceae > Ruegeria > Ruegeria sp. BHSA118. The sequence goes on along the minus strand of NZ_JBXWSM010000048.1, from coordinate 9,668 downwards.
CTGCACCTGATCGCAGAATTCGGGCCCATCCGAGGCTTCGCGCACAGCAGCGGTGGCCACAACATGCAAACCGGGCAAATCCAGATCCATTGCCAGGTGCTGGAAGCGCCGCAATGCCGCCAGGGCACGTTCGCGGCCACGCGGGTTCAGCCGTCCGGTTTCGGACAGGCCCGCCCCCAGTTCGCACATGACCTTTTCATTGTAGAAATAGGCCGGTGATCGGGCCGCCCCGTCGAAAATGACCATCCGGACCGAGTTCGACCCGACATCGACAACCCCGACGCGCGACAGCGCCCGTGCGTCCGGTTTGTCAAACAGAGGCTTTCCGATTGTTCCCCAATCCGGGATATCGGTTTCGACGGTCTGATCCATGTGCCTTCCAGATTGTTCTGTTTGAGGATGCGAAATTGACGTCAGCGGGTCAATCATTGGTCTCGACCTCATCCGGGGCCGTGTTCAGTACGCGAATGGCCAGCGCGCGTGTGATGTCGCGCTTTTCCATGAGGGCCAATTGATCCAGCTGCGCCACCACGTCGGCCGCAGTTTCAAATCGACGATCCATGTGTTTGACCAGATAGGCAATCACCTCGGGGCCGGGATTGAGCTGCCGGTCTACGAACAGTTTGGCCAGAACCGCGCCCAGCAATGCGTCGTCGGGCGGGTCAAGTGCGACGTGATGCGCACCTTCGACCCGGCTTTGCAGGTCGGCCAGTGGCAATTCCCAGAACTTCGGGGCCAGCCGACCTGTCATCAGCAGGGCGTTCCCTTCGGCCAGAACCAGATTGTGCAGGTGAAACAGCGTTTTCTGCTGGTCGGCATCGTCGGCGATCATGGGCACGTCTTCAACCGCAATCGGCCTGCGTGCTAGATCCGGCACGTCGTCATACCGCAAATCAGCAGCCTGAATGATGCGCCCGCCGGTTTCCGCAGCCCAGACATGCGCCAGATGGGTTTTGCCAGCGCCAGCTGGACCGGTCAGAACAAGCTTGTTTCCCGGCCAGGATGTGGCCGAGATCATCGCCACGGCCAAAGCATTGGCAGGCGACACAAAAAAATCCTCTCGCCCGAGCGCAGTTTTGGCGGGCAGATCAAAGCTGAGTTGTCGGGCCATTTACTCGGTTTCCTGATCCTGACCTTCAAGACCGGTATAAAGTCGGCTGTCCAGGTACAGCGATGTGGCAAATCGGGCCAGCACGCCCAACGCTGCGGCCACGGGTACGGCGATCAGCATGCCGACAAAGCCGAACAAAGCCCCAAAGACCGACAGCGCCAGCAACAGCCAGACCGGGTGCAGCCCGACAGAGCTTCCCACCAGCTTGGGTGTCAGGAAGTTCCCCTCGGTGACCTGCCCGATGGCAAAGATCCCCGCGATCAGCCCGACATGAGCCCAATCACCCCAAAACTGAAACAGCGCCAGCCCGATGGCCAATGAGCCTCCGATCAGGGCGCCCAGATAGGGGATGAAAGTGACCAGTCCCGCGATGAACCCCACGATCAGGCCGAATTGCAGACCGGCAAGCATCAGCGCGACGGCATAGTAGGTTCCAAGGATCAGGCAGACCGTTCCCATCCCGCGCACGAAAGAGGCCAGCACGGCGTCAATCTCACCGGCCAGCCGCCTGATGGTGGGGGCATGGTCACGCGGCAAGAGCTCTCCGATGCGAGCGACCATGCGATCCCAGTCCAGCAGCAGGTAAACGGCCACGACGGGCACGATTACCAGAAGGACAACAATGTTTATCGCAGACCCGAGTGAGGCAAGAACCGTTTGCAGAACATCCCCGGTCTTGGATTTCAGCATGTCGCCGAAGGACACCAGCATCTGATGAGTGTTTGATTCCCGGTCCAGCAGCGACGGAAACTGTTTTTCAATGAACCCGCGCAATTGTTTGAACAGATCGGGCAGAACGTCGATCAGATCCAGCAACTGGGTAATCAGGGCGGGTACAACCATCAGGATCGCCAACATAAACCCCAAAATCCCGATGACGGTGATGATGGCTGTGGCTGCGATGCGCGACAGGCCCAACCGCTCCAGCCGATCCGCAACGGGATCAAGGAAATACGCAATTGCTCCGCCTATGACGAAAGGCAGCAGGACATCCCCCAAAGCCCAGAGGATCAAAACAAAAACCGCTGCGGCGACGCCCCAGTATCTCAGCTGATCCTTTACCGGCAAAGCCATGGTGATCCCCTTGTTCAGGCCCTTGCAGGCGTTCTTGGCGCATCAAAGCCCATGATGCAAGCGCTTCATTGGCAGGGGCTTTGCCGGTTTCAATCGTGCAATGTCCCCAGTTCCGGGGTGTCTTCGTCTGCGGTTTCATCGGGCCAGTTGGTGCGCCAGATTTCTGCCGACCAGTGGCCGCAATGAACCGCCGGGCGGTCGAAACCGGGCAGGGCGGGCAACAACGGTTCAACAATGACGTCATGGCGGGGTACGGCGAAATAAGGGAAAGAATACCGTTCCTTGCCCGACCGGTTGACCACCCGGTGAGGCGTGGATTTCAGCCGCCCGCCTGACCACAGTTCCAGCATGTCACCGATATTCACCACGAAACCGCCGACTGGACAGTCCGGTGATATCCACTTGCCGCTGCGGGTCTGCACCTCGAGCCCACCCACCGGATCGGTCGCGATGATGGTCAGTGCGTCCGTGTCCTTGTGCGGATGGATACCATAGCCTGCTTCATCCGCGGCCTGAGGGGGATAGTGCAGCAATGTCATATTGGTCATCGGGTTGCGGAACGCGTCGCGCAAAATGCCAGAGGTCAAGCCCAGGCCGGATTCCAATGCGCGCAACAACACATCAGCGACCTGATCCAATTGACGCCAATAATCCAGGATGACCTTTCTGGCGCGGGGGACTTCGGCGGGCCACAGGTTCGGGCCGTACAGGGCACACTCAGCGCGCACGGGGTCGGTGGCGGCAACCTCGTGGTGCAGCTTGTAACCCTCGTATTTGTCGGCTTTGCCGGATCCGTCATTGGGTGTGAAAAAGCCCATCGGGATATAACCGCGATAATTCTCGCGCGTGATGGCCTGATCCCATTTGCGGGCTTCATTGATAGCAAAGATCTCTCGTGTGGTCTGACGGACGTGATCCACTGTCTGCTGGGACACACCTGTCCCGGTGATGGAAAGAAACCCGATTCCTGTGCAGGCTTCAATTATGCCTTGTACCGTTGCGGCATAGGCTGCGCTGCCGGGATCGGTCAGCGGCGAGATGTCTATGGTCGGAATTCTTTCCATCAGTGAATCCTGACCCCCTGACGCTCTAGTTCCGTGTGAACAGGTGCCAGGTTCAATTGATCCAGGCCCTGATTGCTTTTCAGTGCCATGGCCGCCGCAACGCCCGCGCCCTGACCCATGACGGCGCAGCAGGCCATATTGCGCGTGGCGGCATGGGCCACCCGCTCCGCGCCATGCGACCGCCCCGCGACCAGCAGGCCCTTGACGCCCCTGGGCAGCATCGAGCGGTAGGGGACCTGCATGTACCGCCCCGTGGTCGGCAGGATCAGGATGCCATAGCCATCGATGAATTCGGGATAGATGCCGATCGTGTCTTCGAACCGGCCCTGATGGCGGGCGTCGTTTTCGGTCATGTTGTATACCGCATCGATCTTGCGCGTGTCGCGGATACCGATGGTCATCCCGAAATTCCGAAGCCGCGCGTTCTCGCATCCCGGCATGAACCGGCGCAGCGCCTCGATGGCCAGCATGGTCTGGCGGCGGCCTTCGATCTCGCCACGTGTCAGGCTGTCGGGGTCGGTCCCATCGATCCCGGCCAGATGGATGAGGTTCATGTAGGTCAGTTCGCCCGTGTCATGCATCGCGCCCCAGGTGCCGGCAATGGTATTCAGATGCGGCGGGATCAGCCCCTGATCGATGGCCTGTTGGAAGGGTTTGTGCACGAAGGGTGAGAACATGTCGTCCTCTTTCCCGCTGGTTTCGATGTTCCACTCACCGCCGCCGCCCCAGTCCTTGTAGGTCTGCGGGTCGGCCTTGACACCCTCCATAAAGGCTCGTTTGTCGACACCCGCCAAGTGGAACATGACAGAGGCCGCCATCATGTCCTCCCGAGCGGTTTTGTACGTCGGTGCACCCGCCCGATGGGCCACGTCCGCGTCGCCGGTGGCATCGATGACGACCTTGGCCAATATCGCCTCACGCCCGGCCTTGGATTCGGTGATGATGCCAGTGATCCGGTCCCCTTCCATGATGGGGGCGACGAATTGCCGGTGCAGCATTGGGTGAACGCCCGCCTCTTCGACCAGCTTGTCCGCCACCAGCTTGAACCCTTCGCTGTCCAGTTCATAACTGAGCGACTGGCTTTCGGGCACCGCCGCGCCCATCTCTTTGGCGCGGGTTTCGAACTCCATCCCGATGCCGCCGGCCTCGACGGTTTGCTCGTGCCGGTACCAGGCGAATCCTTCGACGCCGACGGCGGTGATGTTGCCGCCCATGCAGCCGAACCGATCAATCAAAGATACCTCGGCCCCCGCACGTGCCGCTGCAAGCGCTGCGGCCAACCCGGCGGGGCCGGAACCGACGACCAGAACATCGGTTTGATGAATGACGGAGATTTGGCGTGCGGGTTCCTGAATGGTCTGCATTGGCGCCTCATGGAATTTGCGTTTCCGCTACCATTGGGATTCCCGATTGGCGGGTCAATCAAAAAACCGACTGCCGCGAGGTCGGAAAAACACCAATGCGCGATTGCCCCCGGCGGGGCTTTGGCATAATCACCTGTCCAGTCGAATTCTTACCTTTGAAGGTCCGTCCATGCGCCTGAGCCGTTACTTTCTGCCCGTTCTCAAGGAAAACCCGTCCGAGGCCCAGATCGTTAGCCACCGGCTGATGCTGCGTGCCGGGATGATCAAGCAGGCTTCTGCGGGGATATATTCCTGGCTGCCGCTGGGTTTCAAAGTGCTGCGCAAGCTGGAAAACATCGTCCATGAAGAACAGGCCCGGGCCGGTCACATCGCGATCCAGATGCCCATCATCCAATCGGCGGATTTGTGGCGCGAATCCGGGCGCTATGACGATTATGGGCAGGAAATGCTGCGGATGAAGGACCGGCATGACCGGGACATGCTGTTCACGCCCACGGCCGAAGAACTGGTGACCGATATTTTCCGCGGTCACGTGAACAGCTACAAAGACCTGCCACTGACCCTCTATCAGATCCAGTGGAAGTTCCGCGATGAAATCCGCCCGCGTTTCGGCGTGATGCGGGGGCGCGAGTTCTATATGAAGGACGGCTACAACTTCGACCTCACTAAGGAAGACGCGCTGCACGCCTATAACCGCCACCTTGTCAGCTATCTGCGCACCTACGAGCGTATGGGTCTTCAGGCGATCCCGATGCGCGCGGATTCCGGGCCCATCGGCGGCGATGACACCCATGAATTCCTAGTGCTGGCTGACACTGGTGAATCCGAGGTCTTCTATGACAGCGCCGTCACCGATCTGACCTTTGGTGATCGTGAGATCGACTATGACAGCCGCGAACAATGTCAGGCGATCTTGGAAGAGTTCACCTCGAAATACGCGCGCACGGATGAAACCCATGATGAAGCGCTGTTCAACCAGATACCCGAAGAACGCCGCCGCGTGGCGCGTGGCATCGAGGTGGGTCAAATCTTCTACTTTGGCACGAAGTATTCCGAGCCGCTGGGTGCGACCGTGCAGGGCCCGGATGGAAAACCGGTTCCGGTGCATATGGGCAGCCACGGGATCGGCGTCAGCCGTCTGGTCGGTGCGATCATCGAGGCCAGCCATGACGACAAAGGCATCATCTGGCCCGAGGGCGTGACCCCGTTCCATTGCGGCATCGTGAACCTGAAGCAGGGCGATGAAGAAGCAGATGCGGCCTGTGACAAAATCTACAACGCTCTGACAGCGTTGGGGCTGGAGCCGCTTTATGATGACCGCAATGAACGGGCAGGGGGCAAATTTGCGACAATGGATCTGATCGGTCTGCCCTGGCGGATCACGGTCGGCCCGCGCGGCCTGAAGAATGGTGTCGTTGAACTGACTTGCCGCCGGACCGGCGAAAGCGAGGAGCTGAGCCCCGAGGCGGCCGTTACCAAAGTTGCTGAAATCTACCAGCAGATTGCCTGAGCACCGTCACCGGTGACTGGTCTTGCTGTCACGCGCACCGATCCATCTCGCGAAGGTGGCCATGCGATTGCTTTGGCCACCAAATGTGATTTGACCAATCCGATTGGCTAAGGCGTCAGTCTTGGACTGCCGTCGGGCGCGTTGCAAGGATGTCTCCGTTGGCGCCCTCGCCGCGCGCGACCACGATCGGACGGCCCAGCCGGTTGACCAGGTCGCGAAACTCAAGACCCAGGAACCGCAATCCGCAAACCCGCGCGTCCGTGGTTCGATCCGTGATACACAGACGCCCTTGCCGGAAAACCAGACGATACCCTTTGTCTTTCAGAATATCCGTCAGATTGCCCCAGCTTGCCGCGCTGGCAAAGATTGGCCGAATGGCCGCACGCAGCAGCGCCGCTGTTTCACAATCCAGTTCTTTTGATGCTTGCCGAGACGGAATAACCCCCGCACCGTTGGTTGAAATTTGAAAATTCATTGAGCGACCCCCGCTCCTTTAATGTGTTCCCCCACATACAGGGTGACAAAGTTTCTGAAAATAATCAAAAAGAGTAATAAAATTTCGCGCCCATTGTTGCCTTTTCGATTCAGGAGCTCACAAAGCGCGATGATTAACTTCATACATGAAACAATACCGGTTTGTCTGTGATGCGCTTCACAACTCATGGTGTAGCACCAGATTTCCAAGTCATCCTTTTGGCCCAGCCACAGTGCTGGGCAACCGGATTGATTCGGCTCGTTCAGGCTGAGGAACGGGTTCGGAATGACAACCGGCTTGACCATCGGGTGAAATGTCGAAACTGTCCCCGCGAACACGAACACCCCGGAGCAGGCATGGCCAAGACACCCCCGCCCTTTGCCCCTTTTGAATGGAAAATCGCATGGCGTTATCTGCGGGCCCGCAGGGCCGAGGGAGGGGTCAGTGTGATGACCTGGATTTCTCTGATCGGGATCACATTGGCAGTGTTTGCCCTGATCGCGACACTGGCGGTCCGGTCCGGCTTCCGTTCGGAATTTGTTGGCACCATTCTGGGCGCCAACGCGCATGTGACGGTCTATTCGTCAGGCGAAATCGATGCCCAGGGGCGGGTGGATCGCACGATCGCCGACTTTGAGGAACGCGCGGCCCGGGTCGCGCAAGTGCCCGGTGTTCAACGCGCGGCTCCCTTGGTGAAGGGGCAGGTACTGATCACCAACCGCGACCACAGCAGCGGGGTTGAAGTGTTTGGAATCCGACCCGACGATCTGTTCGATTTGCCGGGTATTGCCCAGGTAGAGCAGGCAGTGGGGGACTTGTCTGAATTCCAGGCGGGTGAAGATGTCATCGCAATTGGTTCAGGCGTGGCGCGCAGTATCGGGGCGACGGTCGGGGATGTCGTCAAGTTGACTTCACCCAACGGCGTTAAAACCGCCTTTGGTACGTCGCCCCGCGTGAATGCCTATCGCGTTGTCTATGTGTTCTCGGCCGGGCGCTATGACATCGACCGCACGCGCGTCTACATGCCGTTTTCGCAGGCGCAGGGTTTCTTCAATCGCGAAGGTGTGGCCGATGAAATCGAGGTGATGGTGGACGACCCCGAAGACCTGGGCCCGATCCTGATTTCGATTCTCGAAGCTTCGGGCGAGCGCAGCCAGGTCTGGACCTGGCAGGATGCATCCGGTGGGTTCCTGCGGGCATTGGAAGTCGAAGACAACGTGATGTTCATCATCCTTTCGATCCTCGTTCTGATCGCCGCGATGAATATCGTCTCGGGCCTGATCATGCTGGTCAAAAACAAGGGGCGCGATATCGGCATCCTGCGTACCATCGGCCTGAGCGAAGGATCGGTTCTGCGTGTGTTTTTCATTTGCGGCGCTTTTACCGGCCTGATCGGAACGGCAATGGGGGTCATCCTGGGATGCCTTTTTGCGATCTATATCGATCCGATCTTTTCCTTCGTGAATTACGTGATGGGCGGCGGCGTCTGGGATCCGTCGATCCGGGGCATCTATGCCTTGCCCGCCGAGCTGCATCTGAGCGACGTGCTCAAGGCGATCGGCCTGTCGCTTGGCCTGTCCTTTGTCGTCACCTATTTCCCTGCCCGTCGCGCGGCGCGGCTGAACCCGGTCGAGGCGTTGCGCTATGAATGATGTCACATTGCGTCTGAAAGGTCTGACCAAGACCTATCTGAAAGGCAAACCGGGCGAGGTGCAGGTCCTGCGCGGAGTTGATCTGGATCTGCGCGCGGGTGAGGCCGTAGCGATGGTTGCGCCTTCTGGGGCAGGTAAATCCACGCTTCTGCATATCGCCGGTCTGCTGGACATGCCCGACGAAGGAAGCGTCGAAATCGGCGGGCAGAACGTATCGGGCAAGGGCGACCGGACCAGAACAGCACTGCGTCGGCAGGAAGTCGGGTTCGTATATCAATTCCACCACTTGTTGCCGGAATTCACGGCGTTGGAAAACATCACTCTGCCGCAACTGGCCAATGGTGTGCCGGACAAGGCCGCACAGGCCCGAGCGCTGGACCTGCTGGACCGTGTCGGTGTGGCCGCACGCGCCGGCCATCGCCCCGCGGCGCTCTCTGGTGGGGAACAACAGCGGGTGGCGTTTTGCCGGGCCTTGGCGAATGCGCCCCGTGTTTTGTTGGCGGATGAACCGACGGGTAATCTGGACCCCGAAACCTCGGATCAGGTTTTTGATACACTGATGAAGCTGGTGCGGGACGAAGGGTTGTCGGTGTTGATAGCAACGCACAATCTTGACCTGGCGGCGCGCATGGACCGGATGGTCCGGCTTGAGGGCGGGGTGCTCAGGCCAGTTGAGTGATCGCGACGCCAATGGCCATGACGGCGATCCCGCCCATCCGCATGAGCGTAAGCGGTTCGACCTGTGCGCCGAACAGGCCGAAATGGTCGATGGCCGCAGCGCTGATCAATTGCCCGAGCAGCACAAAGAACACGGCATTGCCCACCCCAAAATGTGGTGCGACATGGGTGATGGACAGGACATAGAAAGCAATCAGGACACCTGCAAGCAACAGGTGTTTCGGCGCCTGGGCAATCTTGGACAAGGCCGCAAATCCGGGAAACAGCGCCATGACTAATGCCGAGGCGGCGAAGGCGATGGCAAACAGCACAACGGCTGCCGCAGTTGGCGACCCGATGACTTTCCCCAGCGCCGCGTTGAGCGCCGCAAGGATCGGAATTCCAAATCCGGCGGCCAGCATGATGGCGGCGTATTGTGTCATTGCCCGAAACCTCTGTACCTTTTTCGTTGATCTGGATCATTGCGCCAAGACGGCCATCGGGCAACCCTGCAAATGCCAATCCAGGCAGGAGGATACGATGTTCAAGGCAACAATCAGTGTGCTGGTTCTTGGGGTTTCGGTTGCTGCCTCGCAGGCCGCTTGGGCACAGGACGCACAGACCGGACAGGAACTTTATATGCACCATTGTGCGACTTGCCACGGAATCGATGCGATGGGCCAGGGTCCGATGGCAGCCGTGCTGGTGGTTCAACCGAGCGATCTGACCGCTTTGTCCAACGAGGAGGGCGTGTTCCCGAC
>NZ_JBXWSM010000047.1:0-33387 GCF_059613405.1 Ruegeria sp. BHSA118 | reverse complement strand
AACTGGGACCCCGGCGGACGAATCAATGTGCGCTCGACAATTCCGGGAACGCCTTTCTTCTGAAGCATCGACGTGACAGCCTCACCAACGCCCACCTCACGGATTGCGGCTTCGGTGTCGAAGGCGGGGTTTTCGCGATAGGTTTCCGCCGCCAGACGCAGGTTCTTTCTGTCACGCGCCGTGAAGGCCCGCAAAGCGTGCTGAACGCGATTGCCCAACTGCCCCAGAATATCCTCGGGAATATCGGCGGGATTCTGGGAGATGAAATAGACCCCCACCCCTTTGGACCGGATCAGGCGGGCAACCTGCTCGACCTTGTCCACCAGCACTTTCGGAGCGCCGTCAAACAGCAGATGCGCCTCGTCGAAGAAGAACACCAGCTTGGGTTTTTCCGGATCACCAACTTCGGGAAGCTCCTCAAACAACTCGCTCAGCAGCCACAACAGGAACGTCGCATACAGCCGTGGCGCGGCCATCAGTTTGTCCGAAGCAAGGATGTTCACCATCCCCTGCCCGTTTTCGTCGGTGCGCATCAGATCGGACAGATCCAGTGCGGGTTCTCCAAACAGCTTTGTTCCACCCTGGTTTTCCAGCACCAGCAAACGCCGCTGGATCGCACCTATCGAAGATGTCGATACATTGCCATATCGCAGTGAAAGCTGGGCCCGGTTCTCGCCGATCCAGACCAGCAGCGCCTGAAGGTCCTTGAGATCCAGAAGAGGCATTCCCTCTTCATCGGCCACGCGGAACGCGATGTTCAGGATGCCTTCCTGTGCTTCGCTCAAATCCATCAACCGGGACAGCAGCAACGGGCCCATTTCAGTGACCGTCGTCCGCACCGGATGGCCCTGTTCGCCAAAAAGATCCCAGAACGTAACCGGGCAGGCAGAATAGACAAAATCGTCATATCCAATGCGTTTGGCGCGATCCATGAATGCCTGGTGCAGTTTATGCGCGTCGTTTCCGGGCAAAGCCAAGCCCGACAAATCACCTTTGACATCGGACAGAAACACCGGAACTCCGGCTTGGGAAAACCCTTCCGCGAGGATTTGCAGCGTCACGGTCTTACCAGTCCCGGTGGCGCCGGCAATCAGCCCATGGCGGTTGGCATATTTCAGCGCCAGTTCCTGCGGCTGGCCATGGCCCTCGCCTCCGCCACCCAAAAATATATTCTTGCCCATTAACATTGCCTTATGTTTCACCGATCCATGACCAGCATACAAAGTTAACCTTTGACTGCGATAGTCAATTTGCCCCGCGTTTGTTTCCCTCACGTGGGGCAGACTTCCTCCCTGTCGACTGGCCGTGCCTTCGGGCACGGCTTTTTTGCAGGTTCAAAAATGGTTTCAAAGCTCTGACCGCAGTATTAAAATTTGACGATAGCTGTTGACCCGTCTGCGACCCTCTCGTAGGGTTTGCGCATAAATAAGTCGGCCAGTCCGACGGGGAGAACCTTTTGGAAAAGAGAGCTGGCTTATTCAGCTCTCTTTTTCTGTCTCAGGGCAGGTCGTTTCCGGTGTTCTGGCAAGAATCCGTTCACGTTCAGACCAGCCGTTCTGTTAGTGCCTGACACCAGTTCAGAAGAGTGTTAAACGAAGCAAAAAGCTCAAGCATCAAATCGAGGCATTCATGATCAAGAAAATCCTCTCGCTAAGTACAGTGGCGGCAATTCTTCTATGTGGCGCAGCTTATGCGCAGGACACAACGACCCCCGAACCGGACAACGGTCTCGATTTGGGTCAGGAAGGCCCGCGCCCCGGAGAACAGTTCGTCAAGGAAAAGTTCGGCGAATGGGACCTCTCCTGCATCAAGGCGCAGCAAGGCGAAGACCCGTGCGCCATCGTTCAGATCCTGAAGGGCAACCAGGGTGATCCGATAGCTGAGGTGTCGATTGGAAGACTGCCCGAGGGCGGCGCGGCAGTTGCTTGGGCGAATGTGATCGTTCCGTTGGAAACACTACTGCAAGCTCAGCTCGCCCTGTCCATCGATGGTGCGCCGCGCAAACTGTACAACTATCATCATTGCTTGCCCGTTGGCTGCGTCGCACAGCTGGGCCTGAGCCAAGGCGATATCGATGCAATGAAAGCTGGCACCAAGGCGACCTTCTCGCTGGTTCCGGCCCGCTTCCCTGATCAGGTACTGGAGATGGAGATGTCGTTGTCCGGCTTTACGTCCGGCTATGACACCCTGACCGTCAACGCGAACTGAGGGTGCATTTACGATTGCGCCGCCGCACCCAGTGCGGTGGCGCTTCGCGCATCAAATCCGCTTCAGCGCCAAAACCGCATTCAGCCCGCCAAAGGCGAACGCATTGCTGAGCGCGACGTCAACTTTGGCTTCCCGAGCTTCGTTCGGTACAACATCAAGCGCGCATTCCGGATCGGGTTCCTCGTATCCGATAGTGGGTGCAATCACACCGTCCCGCAGCGCCATGATACATGCCAACAGTTCCACTGCACCGGTTCCACCAATCAGGTGACCATGCATGGATTTGGTCGACGATATCATCAGGTCGTCAGCATGTGGCCCAAAAACATCCGCCACGGCGGCACATTCGGTTTTGTCATTCGCAGCCGTCCCGGTGCCATGCGCGTTGATATAACCCACATCGCTTGCATTCAATCTGGCATCAGCCAAGGCACCTGACATGGCCCGCGAAGCCCCTTGCTTGCTGGGCATCACGATATCAGACGCATCCGACGACATGGCAAAACCAACGACTTCGCACATGATCTCGGCGCCGCGGGCGCTGGCGTGTTCGTATTCCTCGAAAACAAAGATACCGGCTCCTTCGCCCTGTACCATTCCGTTGCGGTTGGCGCTGAACGGCCGGCACGCATCCTTGGACATGACGCGCAGCCCTTCCCAGGCCTTGACGCCTCCAAAGCACAACATGGATTCGGACCCGCCTGTGATCATGACCGGAGCGATGCCGCTTCGGACCATCTGAAAGGCCTGTGCCATGGCATGGTTCGACGACGCGCAGGCGGTCGACACGGTAAAGCTGGGGCCTTTGAGGTTGTGTTCCATGGAAACATGGCTGGCCGCCGCATTGTTCATGAGTTTGGGAACAACAAACGGGTGTACCCGATTCTTTCCGTCCTCATAAACCGAGCGATAATTGTCATCCCAGGTGGATACGCCACCGCCGGCTGTCCCCAGAACAACACCTGATTTTGCGGCCAACTCTCCGTGAAACTCGATGCCGGACTGATCGATGGCCTCTTTGGCGGCTGTCAGAGTAAACTGAGTGAACCGGTCGTACAGAGACATCTGCTGACGGTTGAACCGACCTTCAGCCTCAAAGCCGCGAACCTGCCCGCCGATCTTGATGGCCAACCGATCTACGTCCCGAAATTCCAGTTCCGAGATGCCGCAACGGCCTTCGCGCATGGCTTCCAGCGTGTCAGGAACCGAATGGCCCAGTGAATTGATCGTACCTGCGCCGGTAATGACAACACGTTTCATGAGCGTCAGTCAGACCTTTTCCGACACGAGCTTTTCGATCCCGGAAATGATCGCAGCGACATTGGATATGTCAAAATCGTTGGCCTCGGGTTCATTGGCGTTGAACGGAATTGAAATGTCGAACTCTTCCTCGATGGCGAATATGCATTCGACCAGACCAAGGCTGTCGATTCCCAGATCTTCCAGCGTGCTTTCGGGCGTCACATCCGATGGCTCCAGCACGGCCTGCTCTGCAATGATTGCGATGACGCGGTCGCTGATGCTCATGTCGATCCCCTGATTTTCAGTTTGACGATGATTTAATCGCTTGGGGTCTGTTTGAAAACAGCCTTTTTCAATGCCTCAACGTCGCGTGCCATTCGGGGCAGTCGGCGCTGCGCTTTGTAGACATCGGTATGGGTCTCCATTTTGATGCCCGGATACCCCATGATGACGCGCCCGGCGGGCACATTTGACAGAATCTTCGTGCCCCCACCCGAAATGACGCCATCCCCTATGAAAATATTGTCGACCACTCCGGTCTGACCACCCAGAACGACGTTGTTGCCGATCTCGACCGAGCCGGACACACCCGTCTGACCGCACAGCAGACAATCCCGCCCGACGCGGGTGTTGTGCCCGACATGGACAAGATTATCCAGCTTGGTGCCATCACCGATCCGCGTGTTGCGGATAGTTCCGTTGTCGACAGTGCAATTGGCGCCAACCTCGACATCATCACCGATCTCAACCGCGCCCAATGAATGGATGCGAAGCCAGCTTTGGGCCTTGGCGTCGCCCTGATCGCCCAACGTTTTGCGGGCGTTCTCAGCGCCCGAGACCTCGGGGGTCACGAAACTGAACCCGTCACTTCCAATCCTTGCGCCGGGCTGCGCGATAAACCGATCCCCGATTTGCGCGCGCGCGCCAATGCTGACCATTTCCCGCAACAGGGCCTGTTCGCCCAGAATGGCATCCATTCCCACCACGCAATGTGCTCCGATGACCGAGCCCGAACCAATTCGCGCCCGCGCACCAACAACGGTCAGCGGGCCTATCGCCACGTCAGATCCGATTTCGGCCGTTGGATCGATAACCGCGGAAGGGTGAATGCCCGGTTCAACCCCTTGCCCGCGATCCAGCATTGCGGTGATCCCCGCCATCGCCATGCGCGGACGCTTCACGAAAATGGCCGCTCGCAACCCCATGGCCTGCCAATCTGCGCCTTCCCACAGAACGGCGGCGCGCGCTTCCCCTTTCGAAAGCGCTTCGGCGTATTTCGGAGACATGGCCATGGCCAGATCGGTTGGGCCGGCATCGCCCGGTTCGGCCGCCCGCACGATCGTCAGGCCACCGTCGCCTTGGCATTCAGCACCCAAAGCGTCGGCGATTTGTTGAATGGTAAACTGCATCTCGGGCTTCCTTTTGGCAGGATTTGCCCTGTGCTTAACTCTGAACGTCCGGCAGGGCCACCCCTGCCTTTTGCAGGGCCTCCCAAATCTTGCCGTCCCGGCCATAGACATCGCGGCGATACTGCACCTCGCCTTTTGGCCCGACATATGCCGTTCGATAGATCAGGTGGACCGGAACTTTTTGTTCCAAATTGACCTTGGTTTCCTTTCCCGTGCTCAGAACACGATGAAAGAATGCCTTGGGGTCCTCTTCCTGTTTGGCCAGCAACGCATAGGCAAATTCGAAAGGCTGCGCCAGCCGGATGCAGCCGTGCGAGAACGCCCGCACCTCACGCGCGAACAGGCTTTTCTGAGGCGTATCATGCAGATAGATATTGTACTTGTTGGGGAACATGAACTTGACCAGCCCCAAAGCATTGCTTTTGCTGGGCGGCTGGCGCATCGCAAAAGGAAAGCTCCGAGCGGTGAACTGATTGAAATCAACCGCCCCGCGATTGACCTGCCGCCCCCTGCTGTCCGTGATCTGAATATGACCGACCGCGTTGGGGTTCGCTTTCAGCTTCGGCAGGTATTCCTTGGTGATGATCGAGCGCGGAACATACCAGCTGGGGTTTATCACCATATGCTCCATCAAATCCGAGAACTCCGGGCTGCGGCGGTCATGCGTGTTCTTGCCGATCACCGCACGGGTTTCAAAGGTGACTTGCCCGTCATCCACGATCTTTGCCGAAAAATCTGTCTGGTTGACAAGGATATGACGTGCGCCGCGTTCCCGAGGCAACCAGCGTTCCCGTTCCAAAGCGACATATACAGCCTTGAGCCGGTCAACGGCCGGGCGATTCAACTCGGCAATCGTGCCCTTGCCTGCAACGCCATCGGCTTCCAATCCATGAGCGAGCTGAAAGGCTCTGACCCCTTCCAGCAGCGCGGCGTCGAAGGACGGGCTGGCCGATGGTTTCATATAGCCCATCAACACCAGCCGATTGCGCAGCTTCACGACATTGGGCCCGGTATCCCCGAATTCCAACTTGGTTTCCGGGACAGTCGTCCCCCAACCGCCCTGATCTATCAAGGCCTGAAGCGCCAGCTTCTGCTTCATCAGAGCCCGGTACTGACGGGTTTGAGGAGCCAGCTGCGCAAAATACGCGGTGCCATGTATGTTCAGGCCGTTCAGATGCTCGGCCGCGCTGCGACGATCCACCGACCGTACAAGTCCCTCGTCGATGTTGCCGGGTCGAGAAACACCCGAGTACAATGCGTCGGCAAATTCCACGAAAACCCGGCTCAGTTCCGCTTCAACGGCGCCAAGGTCGCGTGTCGAGCGTGCATCTTCCATTTTCTGCATCAAGGATGAAACTGTCGCATCGGCCCGCGGCAGACCGTGCAGATGCGCGTGTGACAGTGCCTGGATCAATGCCGCCCGGCGTTCCATATGCTCATCGGATTCACCCACCCAAATCGGCGAAAACCCGTTTGTCCGGTAAAACTCCGCGATCTGCGATTCCCGTGGGGTATGTTCCGCGACGGCCATCTGAAACGCCGTGTTGTGCGCGGGTTCAGAGGTGGTGTTTGCCACACTGGCCGTGGCCGCAAAACAGGCGGCAAGCAGGATACTAGTACGGGTTCGGAAAACAGAAAGCATTGGATGGCCTTGGAATCAATGGCTTGGTTGGTGATATGTGCGTCGGACAACTATGAGTTTGACTGCGCAGCCTTGTCTATTCACAAATTCCTTACCAAATTGCTTCTGTTGTCGTCTGATGCGTGTTTGCATCGGCCCGGTGGCGCGCAGTCCACACCTGCAAATTTTCTGCGCCCGGCTGTGACATTTGCGCAAAAATCTGCCGAAAATTCCCCCTTGAAAAGGTGACTGTGAAACACTTCTTGGCCGTCGAATCCGATTGTGTCATAAATCCCGCATCTGGGATGGGAAAAAATTAAGACAGCGCGCGTAACATCGTGCGCAGGCAGGAACAGTACGGGACGAACCAAAATGACCAAGAGCAGTTCCTCGGGCTTGACCCGACGTGCCCTATTGGGTGCGTTTGCAGCAACAGCAGTCGCAGCAGCACCCACCTACTCCAATGCAGCAGGCTTTTTGCGCGGCGGTGGCGATATCCGTCGCATTCGCATGTATTCCGGTCGCACGGGCGAACGGGTGGACATGATTTATTGGGTCGATGGTAAGTATATCAAGGACGCTGTCAAAGAAGTGAACCATTTCATGCGTGATTGGCGCACGGATCAGGTAAAATCCATCGATTTACGCACGATTGATATCATGGCGGCATCACACAACCTTCTGGATGTCAACGAACCTTATATGTTGCTGTCGGGCTATCGCTCTCCACAGACCAACGCCATGCTCCGCACCCGCTCTCGCGGCGTCGCCCGTAAATCGCTTCACATGAAGGGACAAGCGGCAGACCTGCGCCTGGCGTCCCGCTCCGTCTCGCAGATGGCTAAGGCTGCTATGTCATGCCGGGCCGGCGGTGTCGGTCAATACTATGGGTCCAATTTCGTGCATATGGACTGCGGCGTCGTCCGCACCTGGCGCGGCTAAGACAGCGACCTCGCGATCTCGGCCTGTCTGACACGAGCTTGCCGGGAAGGCCGGCTACATCCCTGCGTCTCCGCCTCCGCCGCCGGCATCCCCGCCTCCGGTATCATTGCTGGAACCTGTTTCCGTAGCGGCGCTGTTCTCACGGGTCTTTTCATCGTCGATATCAGAGGCAGTATTGGAACTGGAAGTACTGTTGCCTTCTGACTCCTCATCGCTGTCGGGTTCTTCATCGTCGGTCAGCTTACTAAGGATGAACGCCAGAATTACGGCGACCACGATCCAACCTAAAAGGCTATAGAGTGAAAACCCCGTAATTGTGCTGCCCAACAGGACCACAATCACGACGGCTATCAACGTTTTTTTTGACGAGATAACTTTCACGTTCTTTCCTCCGTTAAAGCTGACGCAAGCCAGCCTCGTTCGGAGAGTGTACATCAAGAAACCACGGACAGTGAGGTCAAGCCTCGAAAACGATCGTCGACTGCGATCAGCGTTCCCCCTCACCTTTTCTGTCTCATAAACAGCTTTCGCATCTGCCAAGGTGACCGCTGGTGGTTTAGCCTCAGGGCCATGGATGGCTTTGAGCAGCATGGGGTCAGACCCCAGCTTGTGCATCTCATCTGCCAGAACGTCCCTGAGGTCTTCATCACGATAGCCATGTGGTACTTTCCCTCCTGCAAAAGTGGTACAGAAGCGACTGTTTTTCCCAACAAACCTTAGAAATATGGCGATGTTTGGCGCACCTGAGAGGATTCGAACCTCTGGCCTCTGCCTTCGGAGGGCAGCGCTCTATCCAGCTGAGCTACAGGTGCCTTGGCCGTTAGCTAACCTTGTTCCAATCCGGGTGCAACTGAAAATCGTGATTGTTGCACCCTCTTTGAAACCAAAATCAGGCGAAAAGATCGTGCGCCAATTCAAGCGCTTCGATCAGCGTGTCGACCTCATCCGTCGTGTTATAGAGACCAAAGCTGGCACGACAGGTCGCCGTAACGCCCAGGTGATCCATAAGCGGGCCGGCGCAGTGATGACCGGCGCGGACGGCAACCCCTTTTTTGTCCAGAATGGTGGATACATCATGGGCATGGCCGGCCCCGTCCAGCGTAAAGCTGAAGATGGCTGCCTTGTCTGGCCGCGTGCCCTGAACCTGAAGCCAGTTGAGACCGTTCAGGCGATGCATGGCATAGTCCCGCAGGCCGGATTCATGGGCGGCAATGTTGTCCATTCCCAAATCCATCATGTATTCCAGCGCAACGCCCAGGCCGATGGTTTGGACAATGCCGGGTGTTCCGGCCTCGAATTTCATTGGCGGGTCGTTGTAGATCACCTGATCCTTGCTGACCTCTTTGATCATGTCACCGCCACCGACAAAGGGGCGCATCTCGGCCATGCGTTCGGACTTGATGTAGATCGCACCCGACCCCGACGGGCCATACAGCTTGTGGCCGGTGATGGCGTAAAAGTCGCAACCGATGTCCTGCACGTTCACCGGCATATGCACCGCGCCCTGACTGCCATCAACCAGCACCGGGACGCCCCTGGCGTGTGCCCCTTCGGTGATGGCTTTGACATCCACGACGGTACCCAGAACATTGGAGCATTGCGTCACGGCCACAAGTTTGGTTTTCGGGCCGATCGCATCGATCACCGCCTGCGGATCCAGCCCTCCGTCAGCGTCGACATCCACCCATTTCAGAACAACGCCCTGCCGTTCCCGCAGGAAATGCCAGGGCACGATGTTGGCGTGATGCTCCATGACGCTCAGGGCGATCTCATCTCCGGCTTCCAGGCGCGGCATGGCCCAGCCATAGGCAACAAGATTGATCCCTTCGGTCGTTCCGGAATTCAGAACGATCTCATCCTCGTTCGATGCCCCCAGGAAACGGGCGATGATGCCGCGAACAGCTTCGTATTTCTCGGTCGACAGATTGGAAAGATAGTGCAATCCACGGTGAACATTCGAATACTCTTCGGAATAGGCACGGGTCACCGCATCGATGACGACCTGAGGCTTTTGAGCCGACGCCCCGTTGTCCAGATAGGTCAACGGCTTGCCATTCACCTGACGTGACAGGATCGGAAAGTCAGAGCGGATTTTCTGCACATCATACATGATACTGTTTTCCTAGACAGGCGCGGCCGGTGTTAAATACAGGACGAAGGGAACCGCAATCAGGGCTGACAACAGAATTACGGCGAAGGACTTCCAAAGGGATCCGAATTGATGCGCTTCGTTCAGGAAATGAAGCGTGATGTAAAGGCTCAGGATCGCCGTCGCGAACAGCATCATCATCATCAGAAACGGCATCGTCAGGCTTAGGACCAGGGTCATGACCAAGGCCACGATTTGCAGGAACTGCAACCACACTGTCAAAACCATCAGATCGTCAAAGCTTGCTTTGCCGCCTATCGCTTTTCCGACGACGAAAAACGCGAGGATGCTCAGCAGCATTGCTCCGGCGGATCGCAGCAAAACAACGGGGATACTTTCAGGAGGCGGTGCGATTTGACCCTGCGGCACGGGGACCGACAAATCGATTCCCAACTGCACGAGACAGTTCAAAACCACTGCCAGCGCAAAGGCCAACCACAACCCTTCCCGCCCCGGTTTCAGGGACAATAGCTGGCGTGCGGCTTGGTCGGGGCTTCTGATCGTCAGAACCGCCAGAGCGCCAAGGGAATTGATAGTCATGCAGCGGACCTTTGTACTTGTCTCAGACCGGATAACCAGAACCAGACAAAAACGGCAACCCAGGCGATGCCCACAATTGTCAAAGCGGGCCCGGGCCCGATGAACCCGGCAACCAGACCATTTAACAAGACCAGGGGGGCGGATGCCAACAACGCCCAGAACAGGGCCAGCCGTGCGCCATAGGCCGAACCCTGCCCGCCCGCCATCCGCGCCGCCCAATAGGAAACCAGCGCCAACGAGTAGAAAAACAAAGGCAATATGAACACCGACCCCAGCAAGGCGCCGCCCAGAAGCATGTTCAGCTCAACGCCTTCAATGTGCGCTTTGCGGGCAAGGCTGGGCATTTGCGCGACAAAGGCCACCACGCAAAAGGCCATGACAAACACCAGCGCCCTGTCTTCCCGCTGACCCATTTCAAGAAGCCGGCGCACCACGCGCCCCGGCCCCCGGTATGTGGCCAATATGTCAGACGAGACAGCCATCAGCCACGACGCGCCAGCCACCCTTCCAGACGGCTTACGATCTCTTCCGCCAAGGCGCTGTCTTCGATCTCATCCACCGCTTCGGCAAGAAAGGCCAAAGTCAGCATGTTGGTCGCATCTTTGACCGGCACGCCACGGGACCGCAGATAGAACAGCGCGGTTTCGTCGATCGCACCCGAGGTCGAGCCATGCGAACACGCCACGTCATCAGCATAGATCTCAAGCTCGGGCTTGGCGAGGAACTGGCTGTCATCATCCAGAAGCAGCGATTGGCTGATCTGGTAACCGTCGGTCTTTTGGGCGCCTTCCTTCACGAGGATCTTGCCCTGAAATACGCCGGTCGCCCCGTTGCGCAGAACTTTCTTGAACACCTGACGGCTTTCACAGTTTACCGCGTCATGGGTGATGAAGACCGTGTCGTCATGATGAAAGTCACCATCGCCCACACAGGCCCCGGCCACATGGGCGACCGCGTCATCGCCTGTCAGCTCGACGACCTGCTCATTGCGGGTCAGCACGCCATTCACGGTCAAAGTGAAAGATTTATATACCGATTCCGTGCCCAGACGGGTGAACATATGGGTCGCGGCCCGGCGTTCATGGTCCCTGCCCTGCGCACGCACGTGATGCAGCGTGCCCTTGTCGGCGATGTCGATCTCCATGCACTTGTTGAAGCGTGACGCAGCCGGGCCGGTTTCCAGAATAGTGGCCTCGGCCCCGCTTTCCACGCGAACAACGTGGTGCAGGATCGCATCAGAGGTCGGCGACGCATGACGATAGATCAGGTTGATCGGTTTGGACGGTTTGCCGGTGACATGAATGGCCACACCATCCGACGCAAAGGCCGTATTCAGCGCCGCCAACGGGCGCTGGACCGGAGACTGACCGCGCGTCTCAAGCACGCCATACAGGTCTTTCGCCCAATGAATGTCCTTGCAGCAGATATCTTCGAGCCGGTCGATGGTCACGCCTTCCAGCGTCAGGTCGTCAGACTCTTCGGCGCTGAATTCACCGTCCACGAAGACGATATTCAGCCGGTTGAGCCCGCTGAACATCAGCGGCTCGTCATCGGCAAACACCGCCGCCGGAGGCGCGTCTGGTGAAACCAGAGTGTCCGGTTGAGTGTATTTCCAATATTCGTCACGCCGTCCAGGCAGACCGGATTCCAAAACACGCGCCAGCGCGTCTTCGCGCGCGGCGCGGGTGCATCCCGCGTCGGGCATGGTCAAGGCAGACAGCCGGGCCTCGGTCGCGGATTGTTTGACTTCGGGCAAGGCCATCAGTTCACCTCGGCAAGAATGTCGGCATAACCGTTGTTTTCAACCTCAAGCGCCAGATCCGGGCCTCCGGTTTTGACAATGCGGCCATCGGCCATGATGTGCACGACGTCAGGTTTGATGTGATCCAGCAGGCGCTGATAATGGGTGATGACCAGGAAACCGCGACCTTCATCGCGCAGGGCATTCACACCTTCGGCGACCAGTTTCATCGCATCCACATCCAAACCCGAGTCGGTTTCGTCCATGATGCACATCTTGGGTTCCAGCATGGCCATTTGCAGGATCTCATTGCGCTTTTTCTCACCGCCCGAGAAGCCCACATTGACCGGACGCTTGAGCATATCCGCGTCGATCTTCAGGGTCTTGGCCTTGGCACGCACTTCCTTGAGGAAATCCGCGGCGGACAGCTCGTCCTCACCCCGCGCCTTGCGCTGTGCATTCACGGCGGTGCGCAGGAAGGTCATGTTGCCCACGCCCGGAATTTCGACCGGGTACTGGAACGCCAGAAACACGCCGGCAGCGGCGCGCTCTTCCGGTTCCATCTCCAGCAGGTCCTCGCCATCCAGCGTGGCAGAACCCTCGGTCACTTCGTACCCATCGCGGCCCGACAGCACGTAGCTGAGTGTTGACTTGCCTGACCCGTTCGGCCCCATGATCGCGTGTACCTTGCCGGCTTCAACCGTCAGGTCCACACCCTTTAGGATCTGCTTGTCTTCTTCTTCAAGTTTCACGTGCAGATTCTTGATTTCCAGCATTTTTTATCCTTTTGCGTATCGCAGGGGGCACCGGGCCCCCGAAACCTTTTTATCCCAGTAATTTGCGGATCAGACGCGCAACGATCCAACCCAGGATCGCCCCTCCGCCAACCGCCCATACCGGGTTGATGAATTCCATGTGGTTGGTGTTGACGTAAGCCATACCCAGCAGACCGCCAAGAACCGGCAACGCGTAACCCAGCCAGGTCAGCACGTCTTCTTTCCGGATGCCGCTTCGTGACGTCCGCGTCATCAGCCAACCGACCCTTCCAGCGAGATTGCCACCAGTTGCTGCGCTTCCATGGCGAACTCCATCGGCAGTGCTTGCAGAACGTCCTTACAGAAGCCGTTGACCACCAAAGCCACGGCCTCTTCTTCATCCATGCCGCGCTGACGGCAATAGAACAGCTGATCGTCATCAACCTTGGACGTCGTCGCCTCATGCTCAACACGGGAGGAGTTGTTCTTGACCTCGATATACGGAACCGTATGCGCGCCGCATTTGTCGCCGATCAGCAAACTGTCACACTGGGTATAGTTGCGGCTGTCCTTGGCCTTCGGGTGCATCGAGACCAGACCACGATAGGTGTTTTGCGCCTTGCCCGCACTGATGCCCTTGGACACGATGCGCGACTTGGTGTTCTTGCCCAGATGAACCATCTTGGTGCCGGTATCGGCCTGCTGATAGTTGTTGGCAATCGCGATCGAGTAGAACTCGCCTTGGCTTTCATTGCCGCGCAGGATGCAGGACGGGTATTTCCACGTCACGGCCGAGCCGGTTTCGACCTGCGTCCACATCACCTTGGACCGGTCGCCCCGGCAATCGGCGCGCTTGGTCACGAAGTTGTAGATGCCGCCCTTGCCGTTCTCATCACCCGGGAACCAGTTCTGAACGGTCGAGTATTTCACCTCGGCGTCTTCCTCGACAATGATCTCGACCACAGCCGCGTGTAACTGCGCGGTGTCGCGCTGGGGCGCGGTGCAGCCTTCCAAATAGGACACGTACGAGCCTTTGTCGGCGATGATCAGCGTGCGCTCGAACTGACCGGTGTTTTCGGCGTTGATGCGGAAATAGGTGCTCAGCTCCATCGGGCAGCGGACACCGGGCGGAATGTAGACGAAGGACCCATCCGAAAACACGGCCGAGTTCAAAGTCGCATAAAAGTTGTCCGACACCGGAACCACAGTGCCCAGATACTTCTTGACCAGCTCAGGATGTTCCTTGATCGCTTCTGAAATCGAACAGAAGATCACACCGGCCTTTTTCAGTTCGGCCTGAAAGGTCGTGCCGACGGACACCGAGTCAAACACCGCGTCAACTGCAACCTTTCGGCCCTCGGCCGGAGCATCCTCAGCACCATCAACGCCGGCCAGAATCATCTGTTCTTTCAGAGGGATACCAAGCTTTTCGTATGTGGCCAGCAGCTTGGGGTCGACATCGTCCAACGATTTGGGTTTCTCTTCCATCGATTTCGGACGCGCATAGTAATACTGGTCCTGAAAATCGATCTTTGGATAAGTGACCATGGCCCATTTCGGTTCTTCCATCTTGGTCCAGCGTTCAAACGCGGCCAGACGCCACTCGGTCATCCATTCCGGTTCTTCATTCTTTTCCGAGATCAGACGGACGATGTCCGGGTTCACACCTTTCGGCGCGTACTCCATTTCAATGTCCGTGTCCCAACCGTATTTATAGGTCCCGACCTCGCGCACCGCATCCACGGTTTCCTGATCGACACCCTCTTTCACCTGGGTCTGGTCCAAAGCGGCCATAACTTACCCTCCGTCAGATCACGCGGCGCGCGCGCGATGCTTTTTCTCTTTCTCAAGCCACGTTTCGGCGAAACGCAGCACATCTTCTTCCGTTGTCCGAGGTCCCAGCGATACGCGGATTGCGCTGCTGGCCGCTTCCTCGTCAAATCCCATGGCGGTAAGCACCGCGCTGGAACGAACCTTGCCGCTGGAACAGGCAGAGCCCGCACTGACGGCAAAACCCGACAGGTCCATCTGCATGACCTGGGTTTCACCCTTCCAACCGGGCGCAGCAAAACACAGGGTGTTCGGCAGGCGTCGCCGCCCTTTCCCGACAAAAATAGGTGATTTTACAGCGGCCTCAAGAGCGTTTTCTAGAATATTTCTAAATTCTTCGATCTGCTCCCAAACGCCATTGGCCAGGTCCCGCATCGCAGCTTCAGCTGCGGCGCCGAACCCCGCGATACCAATGACATTTTCGGTTCCTGACCTGCGGCCCATTTCCTGGCCGCCCCCCTTGATCTTCGCCGCCAGATCGGTTCCGCGTTGCATCACAACTGCACCGACCCCCTTTGGACCGCCCAGTTTATGCGCAGAGACCAGGGCCATCTGGGCATTCATCCAGTTGAACGCGGCGGGCAGCTTGCCAAAAGCCTGTGTGGCGTCTGTCACGGCCAGACCAGACGGCAGTGTTTGAACAATCCCTGTCTCAGAGTTTGCCAGTTGCAACGTCGACATTTCAGGCGCGGTTACCTGCACATCTCCGGACTCGGAAACCGAAAGATCCTCTTTGATCCAGGCTCTTACCGCGTCATGCTCAATCGCTGCGCCGTGCAACTGGCGCCCCGACAATGCCAGCGCCGCACCTTCGGTTGAACCCGATGTAAAGACGATATCCGCCCCATCCGCCCCAAAGGCAGATGCAACCTGAGCCCGTGCACGCTCGATCAGAGCTTTGGCGGCCCGACCTTCGGCATGAACCGACGAGGGGTTGCCGCAGACATCCATGGCCGCGATCATCGCGTCCCTCACTTCGGGACGCAGCGGCGTTGTTGCATTGTGATCCAGATAAACACGTTTCATGGATACATCTTTTTGCCGACAGACTTCATTTCATATCCCGCCCGTTCAGATCAATCATCTACAACAGAAAACAGGCTCGGCACTGCCGGGCACGGGGCGAGGTCGTTCTTGATCACATCTGACAAACGGGTTTGATGCAGGAACACATAGACATGCGCGCTGAGACTTTCCCAAAGCCGATTGGTCAACGATTGTGCGCGGCTGCCGGACGAGGCGCCGGACGCTCCGGCCCCTTTTTGCAGCGCATCAACGGTTTCGTCCACGGCCGCCAGAATTTCAACGACACGAATTTCCGATGCCGGGCGTGCCAGTCGATACCCGCCGCCGGGCCCCCGCACGGAGGACACCAAGTCCGCCCGGCGCAGTTTGACGAAGAGCTGCTCGAGATATGGCAACGAAATGTCCTGCCTCTCGGAGATTTCCCCGAGCGTCACCAATCGTTCCGTCGGCTGGAGCGCAATATCCGCCAGGGCGACCATTGCGTAACGCCCTTTGGTCGACAGCTTCATTCCTTGTCCCCTTTTAGCAGGATTTGCGCGAAATCATTGACGCCGACGTTGCCAGTGCGTATCTCCGACTGACAGCGCTGGTATGCGCCAAGCAATGTAATTAGAACCGTTCTAAGGTGTCCGACGATTATCGTCAAGTATATCCGGGCATCGGCACGAAAAAGACAGGACCAAAGCACACATGCCCGAGGTGATTTTTCCCGGACCCGAAGGCCGCCTGGAAGGCCGTTACCACCCGCAAAAGGAAAAAGACGCACCGATCGCCATCGTGCTTCACCCGCACCCTCAGTTCGGCGGGACCATGAACAACAAGGTGGTCTACAATCTGCACTATGCCTTCTACAACATGGGCTTCACCGTGTTGCGCTTTAACTTCCGCGGCGTCGGTCGCAGCCAGGGCGAGTATGATCAGGGCGTGGGCGAGTTGAGCGATGCGGCGTCGGCGCTGGATTACCTGCAATCGATGAACAACAATTCGAAACACTGCTGGGTCGCAGGTTTCTCGTTCGGTGCGTGGATCGGTATGCAACTGCTGATGCGCCGCCCCGAAATCACGGGGTTCATCAGTGTGTCGCCCCCCGCAAACATGTATGACTTTTCGTTCCTTGCCCCCTGCCCGTCTTCCGGCCTGATCATCAACGGCACGGCTGACAGGGTGGCGCCTCCGGCTGACACGACCTCGTTGGTGAACAAGCTGCACGAGCAGAAGGGCATCACCATCACGCACACCGAAGTGGAAGGTGCCGATCACTTCTTTCAGGATCGTCACATGGACACGCTGATCACCAATGTCAGCGACTATGTGAAACGCCGCCTGACCGAGAACACCCGCTGATGTCCGACACCATCACATCTCTTGCCGCCAAACTGGCCGAAGATACGATGAAGGTTATGGATGAGACGGGCGAAGACAGGTTCTTTGTCGAAGTTGGTGAAGTGCTGGGGGCCGCGTCTCAGTCACTGGAAGAGGCGTTTCTGACGGAAATTCGTGTTCGGTTGGCGGAACGGAAAGCCAGGCAGTTTGTGATCAAACGCTTGTCTGCGCATCGTGCAAAGCAAAAAGCGATCGAAAAGCAATGACCGACCGTATGTCGGCGCAGATCGCGTTTCTGAAACGGGCCGATGAACTGAAAATGGTCGAGCGGGCAAATGTCCTGCTTGACCAGTCGAGACCCGAAAATTCGGCAGAACACAGCTGGCATCTGGCCTTGTGGGCCCTGGTCATGGCCCCGTTGGCAGGGCCGGATGTTTCGATTGATCGGGTCATACGCATGCTATTGCTGCATGACCTGGTAGAGATCGTTGTCGGCGACCACCCAATTCACCTTGAGACCGATTGGACCTCGGTTGCCAAGGCCGAGCAAGCCGCAACCAAAGAGCTGTTTGGACTGTTGCCAAAGGATCAGGCCGATGTGTTTCACGCTCTCTGGCGTGAATTTGAAGAGGACCAGACCGCTGACGCCCGGTTTGCAAAGGTTCTGGATCGTTGTCAGCCACTGTTTCAGGTTCTGTGTGCCCCGAACCCCGATCCGGATCACGTGGACATAGCGCGTTCAAATCTCGAAGGCGGTCGCGCCGCCTATCTGGAACAGGTATTTCCACTGGCCTACGAGCACGCCGCAAACCTTCTGGCTGGTGCAGATACGCAAGCCAACGCGTTTACGCAACGGCTGGCGTTTCTGACCGAAGCTGATCAGCTGAAGTCCGTTCTGCGTGCCTCGCGGCTGATGGCGGGTGATCGTTTCGAAAACTCGGCAGAACACTCGTGGCACATCATGCTCTATGCTTGGGTCCTGGCTGAAAATGCGCCTATAGGGATCACTGTTGATAGGGTCCTTCAGATGTTGTTGCTGCACGATATCGTCGAAATCGACGCCGGCGACAATCCGATCCACGGGCAAGTCGATCACGCAGCGCAAGCAGCCAAGGAACAAGCGGCGGCCAAACGTTTGTTCGGGCTGCTGCCCGACACGCAATGCAACACCTTCACAACCCTGTGGCAGGAATTTGAAGCGGCAGACAGCCCGGACGCCAGGTTCGCCAAAGCCGTTGATCGTTTTCAGACACCTGTCGCCAATCTGGAAACAGGTGGCGGGTCGTGGGTCGATTACAAGGTTACATATGCCCAGCTTGAGGCGCGCGTGCAGCCTGCGATTACAGCAGGTTCTCCTCGGCTGTGGGATTGGCTGCAACCGCAACTGGCAGCACACTTCCAAAGCGTCGAGACTGTACACCCCTAGGCAGAAAAGAAAAAAGGAGCCCGACGGCTCCTTTTTCCCTGCTAAGCTCTACGTGGTATTTAAAAAACACTACTACCATCAAACTGTTGAACCATGTTGGCTGCTTCAACTTCGACGGACCCCCCGTCAGCAAGCCACCCAATCACCACTATCAGACCCGCAGCAAATATTACGGATTTCGAAAATGTCGTCATAACTCAATACTCAATAACAAATCCTAAAATACGCTGAGAACATTACACTAATTCGATTCTCTGAATAGTCAGGTATACCTGACCTCAGGTGGTTTTCTTCCATCTTCAGAACCAAAATTGCCTTGCCCACTCCTTCGGTTTCATGCTCAACGCGGGGTATCTTTCCTGTTTCGAGGATCAAAATGCCCCAAGCGTATCTGTATCTGATGCTGGCTGTTGTTGCGGAAACCATTGGCACCACGGCCTTGCAGGCCAGTCAACAATTCACGCGGTTCTGGCCGTCCGTCCTTGTGGTCGTGGGGTACGGAGTCGCATTTTACCTCATGGCGCTGACTCTGAGATACATGCCTGTCGGTATCGTTTATGCAATCTGGTCCGGTCTGGGCATCTTTCTGATCGCCGTGATCGGATTCATCGTGTTCGGGCAAAGGCTGGATTGGCCTGCGATACTGGGATTGACGTTGATTCTGTCCGGAATCCTGATCATTCACCTCTTTTCCAAGACTGCCGGTCACTGATCCACGGTTAGGGCTGGTATATTTTGTCGCGCCGCGCTATGCGCGCGGCAACTTCCCGTTCAAAGGCTGACCTCTCATGGACCTGCGCAATATCGCAATCATCGCTCACGTGGACCACGGCAAGACGACCCTGGTGGATGAGCTGCTCAAACAATCCGGCGCGTTCCGGGAAAACCAGGCCGTGGCGGAACGCGCCATGGACAGCAACGATCTGGAGCGCGAGCGTGGCATCACCATTCTGGCCAAGGCAACTTCGGTCGAATGGAAAGACACACGCATCAACATCGTCGACACGCCGGGCCACGCCGATTTCGGTGGTGAGGTCGAGCGTATCCTCAGCATGGTCGATGGTGTAGTCCTGCTGGTTGACGCCGCCGAAGGCCCGATGCCGCAGACCAAGTTCGTGACGTCGAAGGCGTTGGCGCTGGGCCTGCGGCCGATTGTGGTTCTGAACAAGGTCGACAAACCGGATGCGGAACCTGACCGCGCACTGGATGAATGTTTTGATCTGTTCGCAAACCTCGGTGCCGATGATGATCAGCTGGATTTCCCTTCCATGTATGCCTCAGGTCGTTCAGGCTGGGCGGATATGGAGCTGGACGGCCCCCGCAAGGACCTGAGCGCGCTGTTTGATCTGATCGTCGATCACGTTCCCGCCCCGAAACAGGTCGCGCATAAGAGCGAGCCGTTCCGGATGCTGGCCACCACTTTGGGCAGCGATCCTTTCATCGGCCGCATTCTGACCGGTCGTGTGGAAAGCGGCACATTGAAGGCTGGCGACAGCCTGAAGGCCCTGAGTCGTGACGGATCGGTGATCGAAAACTTTCGCGCCTCAAAAATATTGGCATTCCGCGGGCTGGCACAGCAGCCTATCGATGTGGCCGAAGCCGGTGACATCGTCACCATCGCGGGCATGAGCAAAGCCACCGTGGCGGATTCTCTGGTTGCTCCGCAGGTCGAAGAAGCCCTGCCTGCACAACCCATCGACCCGCCGACGATCACCGTAACTTTTGGTATCAACGATTCACCGTTGGCCGGTCGTGACGGCAAGAAAGTTCAGTCACGCGTCATCCGTGATCGTCTGATGAAAGAAGCCGAATCGAATGTCGCGATTCGCGTCACCGACACACCCGGCGGCGAGGCTTTCGAGGTCGCCGGCCGTGGCGAATTGCAGATGGGTGTTTTGATCGAGAACATGCGTCGCGAAGGGTTCGAACTCAGCATCTCGCGCCCGCAGGTTCTGTTCCGCGAGGAAAACAGCCAGCGGCTGGAACCGATCGAAGAAGTCACCATTGACGTAGACGATGAATACTCGGGTGCCGTGATCGAAAAGATCACCGGCGCGCGCAAAGGTGAGTTGGTCGAGATGCGCCCCGCAGGTGCAGGCAAGACCCGCATCATCGCGCATGTACCGTCCCGTGGCCTGATCGGTTATCACGGCGAATTCCTGACCGATACCCGTGGCACAGGCGTTCTGAACCGCGTGTTCCATGACTGGGCACCGCACAAAGGCCCGATCCCGGGCCGCCGGGCTGGGGTTCTGATCTCGATGGAGAACGGTCAGGCCGTCGCTTATGCTCTGTGGAACCTCGAGGAGCGTGGCCGGATGTTTGTCGGACCTCAAACGGATGTCTATCAAGGTATGGTGATTGGCGAGCATTCTCGTGACAATGATCTGGAAGTGAACCCGCTGAAGGGCAAGAAACTGACAAACGTACGCGCCAGTGGCTCGGACGACGCGGTTCGTCTGACGCCACATGTTCAGTTCTCGCTGGAAGAGGCAATTGCCTATATTGACGACGATGAACTGGTCGAAGTCACCCCGAACGCGGTGCGCTTGCGCAAGCGTTTTCTCGACCCGCACGAGCGCAAGCGGATGGCCAAGTCGGCCTGATTTTCCGGGCAGACCGCCGTCGCGATCAGAAACAATTGCCCAAGTGTGGCAATTTTGCGTCCAAATGAACAAAAGATGAAAAATGGACAACCGGGCACTACGCCCGGTTTTCTTCTGAAAACAGGGGAGTTTCTTCCTTAGGTTGCATTTATTTTCCCCCACTCCCTCGATCCACATATTGTGATTGAGACCCGTTTAAGGTGAAAATATGCCAGTTGTGTGACGTCGTTCATAAACACCTTCGCTTCGGTGGTTCATATGAACACGTAGTAAAGTATCGAGTTTCGAGGAGTTCCAAATGGGTATCCGGTCCCGCAATATCCCGCTGTTTTTTGTCGCTACGACGTTTTTGTTTTCGCCCGCGGGCGAAGCTTTCGCAGCCGGAACATGTACCGTTCAAACAGCCAGACAATCCGCAGCATCCGCACAGGTATTATGCGAGTGCGACGCTGTGACATCGGGCATGATCCGATACATTCAACGCCGGCACGATTTCGATCAAATTTTGGCGCGTGTCGGAGCTGAATGCACACCACTTGCAGACTTGCTTTCTGATTTTCCAACGGCATCGATCGGCGCAAGTGATCAGCGGTCCGGAGATGGGCCGTCTGATGAGACTGTCGACAGCAGCCCGGCTTTCGGTGGCGGCGGCGGTTCAGGCAGTGGAGCTGGCACCACTGGCGCTGGAGACGGCGGTGGTGGCACTGGCGGTGAAAGTGGCGGCACTGGCGGCGAAAACGAAGGTGGTGGTGAAAACGAAGGCGGCGGCGAAAACGAAGGCGGCGGCGAAAACGAAGGTGGCGGCGAAAACGAAGGTGGCGGCGAAAACGAAGGCGGCGGCGAGAACGAAGGCGGCGGTGAAAACGAAGGCGGCGGCGAGAACGAAGGCGGCGGCGAGAACGAAGGCGGCGGCGAAACGTTCTGATTTGGAAGCAAAAATACCGGTGCAAGAGTCGATTGCACCGGTATTCAGTTTCTCAAAAAGATTTCCAGTTTACCTCAGCTATGCCCGTAAACACCAACCCAACGTCCAGGCCGGTTCGGGTCTTGCATGCGAAGAAACAGGTACCGCGTTGCCGTCCAGGGTTTGATACGGTTTGTGAGGTTGTCCAAAACCAAATCACCGTTGGAAGAGCGATACACCAGCACCGCATGAGGCACCCGGCGCGTGTCCAGAACCGTAGCGATCAACAGTTTACTTGGATCGACCCCGGCATGGATCAAATCTCTTTTCTTCAACAGCGCGAAGTCTTCGCAATCGCCGCCCCTGGCTGTTGGAAGCGCCCAACGCTCGGTCATCTTGTACTGGGATTGGTCGGTGACTTCTCGCGTCGATCTGTTCACGCGCCGATTTATCTGTTCGACAACCTTCAGTTCTTGCTGGCTGGACAGGGATACGGAGCTTTTTTTGGCACAGGCCCATTTGTATTCAGCGCACAGGTTGGCCGCCCCTGATGGCGGCGGAGAGGCCGCGACACTTGGGATAAACCCGTTCCCGGACGCATGCGCGACGGGGGCGATGGCGATTGTGCAGACGCCCAAAAAACCGATGCTGAAGGCCCGCACAGAAAGCGGCAGCAGTCTTGCACCAAACCGTATGGCCAGATTTGTGAAGTGTTTCATGCCTGTACCCCAATCCGATGTTCTTCGCACGATTGCACGTCAAACAGGGTCGCATTCCGATTCGTGAAACTATCCGCGAACAATCCCGCCCAGGCAATCACCTAAAAAGTTGAAGGGGAAAAAGGGCGGAAATTCGTCCGTCAATCTGACCTTTTTGCGCAAGAATTTGGGTGGCGCGGCCACAATTCAGGCGCCGATCGCGCGAATCCGCAACAGCGTGGCCTGATAAGCAACTGAAATAATGAAAAAATAAACTCAGCCCATGTTAGCGGGCTGAGTTGCCCTGACCGATCGTGGCATAAGCCAATGATTGCCTATTGGCTGCCCGTTTACCGGACAAACCGCGCTACACGTCGTGAATGCAGTCGTTCACTCCGTGATTTCAACCACAACCAATTCACGTTCGCTGGCGTCGCGCGCATGACTCAATGCTTCTTGATAGTCATCCGAGTTATAGCATTCGACAGCTGCTTCGAGCGACGGGAAACGGGCAACAACGTTGCGTGGCCGTTCCTTGCCTTCCAACTGAACGTAACGCGCCGCACGGGCGATGAAAGTGCCCCCGTGCTTGGCAATGGCTGGCCCGGCCAATTCGGCATATCTTCCATACGCCTCGGCATCGGTCACCGTCACATGTGCAATCCAGAGTGCGGCCATCTTATCCTCCCAAAACCTGTACTGCGGCCTTGATCGCCGAATCCGCGTTCGACACATCCCGACCACCGCCCTGGGCCATGTCCGGGCGGCCGCCGCCGCCCTTGCCGCCCAATTCCACCACGGCGGCCTTAACCAGATCGACCGCCGAAACGGTTCCTGTCAGGTCTTCGGTGACGCCAGCCGCAACCGCGGCCTTGCCGCCGGTATCCGCGATAAGCAGCACCGCCCCCGACCCAAGACGTGCCTTGTGTTCGTCGATCAATGCCGGAAGATCCTTGCCGGACACGCCGCTGAGGGCCTGCGCTATGAACTTCACGCCGTTCACATCGCGCGCTTCGGCACCGCCGCCCTGCCCGCTCCCGCCGGCCATCGCCAGATCTCGACGCAGTTGAGCCACTTCGTTCTGCAATGACTTGCGTTCCTCCAGCAGGCTTTTCACGCGTGCCACCACATCATCCGGCTGCGCCTTCAGTTCCGACGCCAACTGCGCAAGGCGATGATCCTGTGCCGACAGGTAACGGAACGCTTCATCCCCGGTCAGTGCCTCGATGCGGCGTACGCCGGCACTGCTTGCGCTGTCGCCCAGGATGACAAAGGTGCCGATATCACCCGTCTGACGCACATGGGTGCCGCCGCACAGTTCGATCGACCAGGTTTCGCCATCATGGCCTTTGCCCGTGGGCGCCTTGCCCATCGAGACAACTCGCACCTCGTCACCGTATTTTTCGCCAAACAGTGCCTGCGCGCCCAGCTTGCGCGCGTCATCCGGTGTCATGACCCGAGTCTCGACAACCGAGTTCTGGCGGATGAAGTCGTTCACCTCCCGTTCGACCTTCTGGACTTCCTTCAGGCTCAGCGCTTTGGAATGGCTGAAGTCGAACCGCAGACGATCCGCCGCATTCAGCGAGCCGCGCTGCGCCACATGGTCGCCCAGCGTTTCCCGCAGTGCTTCATGCAGCAAGTGGGTGGCCGAGTGATTGGCCCGGATTGCAGTGCGGCGCGCATGATCGACTTCCAGCTCGACGGCATCGCCTTTTGACACGGCACCGCTGACAACCGTCACCTTATGTGCATAGACCTTCCCATCGGCGAATTTTCTGGTGTCCTCCACCCGGCCGAGGTGATCGCGATCTTCAAGACGCCGCAGCTCGCCAGTATCGCCCACCTGGCCACCAGCTTCGCCATAGAACGGCGTCTGGTTCACCACGACCCAGCCGCTGTTGCCTGCGTCGATCTTGTCAACCAAGGCACCGTCGACAACCAGTGCCGCAACCTGAGCTTCGGCTTTCTCAGTGTCATAGCCAAGGAAGTCGGTCGCCCCGGCGCTGTCCAGAACATCGAACCAAACCGCCTGATCCGCAGCTTCACCTGACCCGGCCCAGGCAGCCCGCGCCTTGGCCTTTTGTTCGGCCATCGCCGTTTCAAAGCCTTCGGTGTCTACTGTCCGGCCTTTTTCACGCAGCGCATCCTGTGTCAGGTCCAGTGGGAAACCGTAGGTGTCATACAGTTTGAATGCCGCTTCACCGGACAACGGCGCACCCTCGGAAAGACCCGACACCTCATCGTCCAACAGCCTCAACCCCCGGTCCAGCGTCTGCTTGAAACGTGTTTCTTCAAGCAACAAGGTCTCTTCAATCAATGGCTGTGCCTGGGTCAACTCGGCATAGTGACTGCCCATCTGTTGAACGAGGGACGGGACAAGCCGGTGCATGACCGGGTCCTTGGCACCCAACAGATGCGCATGACGCATCGCACGACGCATGATGCGGCGAAGAACATAGCCGCGGCCGTCATTGCTGGGCATCACGCCATCAGCAATCAGGAACGAAGTCGAACGCAGGTGGTCCGCGATCACACGGTGGTGTACGTTCTGATCCCCGTAAGGATCCACGCCGGTTGCATCGGCCGATGCCTCGATCAGTGCCTTGAACAGATCGGTGTCATAATTGTCATGGCTGCCCTGCAACAATGCACCGATCCGCTCGAGCCCCATGCCCGTATCGATCGACTGCATGTCGAGTTCGACCATCGAGCCGTCTTCGAACTGCTCGTTTTGCATGAAGACAACGTTCCAGATTTCAATGAACCGATCGCCGTCCTCCTCGGCAGAGCCCGGAGGGCCGCCCCAGATGTGATCCCCATGGTCATAAAAGATCTCGGTACACGGGCCGCAGGGGCCGGTCGGGCCCATCTGCCAGAAGTTGTCGCTGGTGGCGATGCGGATGATCCGGTCTTCGGGTACACCGACCTTTCTCCAGATTTCAAACGCCTCGTCATCGGTATGATAGACCGTTGTCAGCAGACGGTTCTTGTCGATCCCAAATTCTTTGGTGATCAACTCCCACGCGAACGGGATCGCTTCGTGTTTGAAGTAATCACCGAACGAGAAGTTCCCCAACATCTCGAAGAATGTATGGTGGCGCGCCGTGTAACCCACATTGTCGAGATCGTTGTGCTTGCCACCGGCACGCACACATTTCTGCGCCGTGGTGGCGCGCTTGTAGTCACGTGTTTCCAATCCGGTGAACAGGTTCTTGAACTGCACCATGCCCGAATTGACGAACATCAGCGTCGGGTCGTTGCGCGGCACCAGCGGGCTGGACGCCACGACCTCATGCCCCTGTTTTTCAAAGTAGTTCAGAAAGGTCGATCGGATGTCGTTCAGGGTTGGCATAGGGCTCTCTCGGCGCACAAAAAACTTGGTCTCCGCAGGTTTATCCCCCTGTCAAACGAGTGTCCACAGCAGAGGCGTCTCCGAACGAAACAAGGCGGCCCGGGGGACCGCCTTGTTCATAGTATTTTCAACACAACACCTCGGACCGGGAACGTATCGCACCCCGTCAGCGACCGTCAGGCTTCAAGGATGTCATCATCCTCGGCTGCGCCCGGAGGCATGTCGAACTCCAGCCCGTGAGCCGCCCGAATCTTGTCTTCGATCTCAAAGGCAATGCGACTGTTGTCGCGCAGATATTGTTTGGCGTTCTCACGCCCCTGCCCGATCCGTTCGTCGCCATAGCTGAACCATGACCCTGACTTTTCGACCACACCGGCTTTGACACCCAGATCCAGCAATTCGCCCATCTTGCTGATGCCTTCACCATACATGATGTCGAATTCCACCTGCTTGAAGGGGGGTGCAACCTTGTTCTTGACGACCTTGACGCGCGTCTGGTTGCCGACAACTTCGTCCCGGTCCTTAATCGCACCGATGCGGCGGATATCCAGACGGACCGAGCTGTAGAATTTCAGTGCATTCCCGCCGGTGGTGGTTTCGGGACTGCCGAACATCACGCCGATTTTCATCCTGATCTGGTTGATGAAGATCACCATACAGTTCGAACGGCTGATTGAACCCGTCAGTTTCCGCATCGCCTGGCTCATCAGACGGGCCTGAACGCCAACATTGCTGTCACCCATATCGCCTTCCAGTTCGGATTTCGGCGTCAGCGCCGCAACCGAATCGACCACGACCATGTTGACCGCGCCCGAGCGCACCAGCGTATCGGTGATCTCCAGCGCCTGCTCTCCGGTATCGGGCTGCGAGATCAGAAGTTCATCCAGATCAACACCCAGCTTTCGCGCATATTGCGGGTCCAGAGCGTGCTCGGCGTCGACAAAGGCGCAGACGCCGCCGCGTTTCTGCTGTTCTGCAATGCAATGCAGCGTCAGCGTCGTCTTCCCCGAGCTTTCGGGGCCATAAATCTCAACAATCCGCCCCATCGGCAGACCACCAATTCCCAACGCAATATCCAGCCCGAGCGAGCCTGTCGAACTTGCGTCGATGTCCTGTTTGGCGCCTTCGCCCAGCTTCATGATAGAGCCTTTGCCGAACTGCCGTTCGATCTGGGCCAGCGCGCTGTCGAGCGCCTTTTGCTTGTCTGCGTTTTTCTTGTCGCTCATTGTCAGAAGATCCGCCATTGTCCTGTCGCCTTCCCTTTTGTCACACCCTTGATCGGGCGGCAATCGCTGCTTTGTTCGCCTCTTGTTCCTTATGGGACCAAAAGAAGAACATTTCAATAAAAACTTACAGGATCTACTCTTCTTCAATTGTATTAAAGAGTCGTTTACGACAATCTGCGCGCATAGCCGGGTGACAATTGGAGCAATTAAATGCTTGTTTTCTATGAGGAACGCCTTGCCTTCCTAGCCGTTCCGAAAACCGGCAGCACGGCTTATCACACGGCGTTGCGGGATCGCGCTGATATCGTTGTCACTCACCCGACCGAGCTCAAACATGCTCCGGTGCGCAGGTATGATCGGTTTTTCCAGAACATTTTTCGGAAGATGTACGATACCGAGATGGATATCCTGGCAGTTGTTCGCGAGCCCGTTGACTGGCTGGGCAGCTGGTATCGATTTCGCAGCCGCGCCGACCTGGTCGGTCACGTCCATTCGACCCGCGACATGAGTTTCGATGCGTTTGTGCAGGCCTATATGACAAACCCGCGCCCGGACTTTGTCGATGTGGGCAGCCAAAGCCAGTTTTTCCGTACCCGCAGCAATGGTCGCGGCGCCACGCATATCTTCAAATACGAAAACCAGGGCAAAATTCTCGACTTCCTGCAAGCGCGACTGAATATGCAGATCGACCTGCCGCACGAGAATGTATCACCATCGGGTGATCTGACGCTGACGCCCGAAACACGGCAGAAATTTCAAAAAAGACACGCAGAGGAATTCGCGCTCCACGATGCAGCTTTGTAGGGTGCTCAGTTCAGCTGTTGGAAAACCGCCTCGGTCAACTGGGTGAGGGAAAACGGCTTGGGCAGGAAGGTAGAATTGGCGATCTCGGGTTCTGAATCGCCAAATGCACCTTCCGTATAACCCGATACGAAGACCACGCGGGCGTCCGGGCGCGTTTCCCGAGCTTTGCGCACCCAGGTCGGCCCATCCATGCCGGGCATGACCACATCCGTTACGAATACGTCGACGTTCAACGACGGATCCTCCAGAAGCCGCAGGGCTTCCTCGGCTGAATCCGCCTCCAGCACGGTATAGCCCTTGAGGCGCAGGGCCCGGGTTGCGAAGGCGCGGACCGGCGCTTCGTCTTCAACCAAAAGCACGACGCCCTCTCCTTGCCGGGCGGTTTGGGCTTCGGGCTGGGCCGGAGTGTCCTGTTCAGCCTCTGCCACCGTGGCGCAAACCGGCAGAAATACAGTGAATTCGGTGCCTCGACCCACCGAGCTGTCGACAAAGATGAAACCGCCCGTCTGCTTGACGATGCCATACGCTGTTGAAAGCCCAAGCCCTGTGCCCTCGCCCGTACGCTTTGTCGTATAGAATGGCTCGAAAACCTTTTGCAGTTTGTCGGCAGGTATTCCCACACCGCTGTCCATGACCCTGACCGTAACGTATTCGCCGGGCTGGACGGTCGCCCTGTCCCTGCTGAGCGGTTGCGACAGGTTGAACACTTCGGTCTCGATACGAATCTCGCCCCCGTCAGGCATGGCATCGCGCGCGTTGACGACAAGGTTCATCAAAACCTGTTCCAACTGCCGTTTGTCCGCCCGGACCGGCTTTAACACCGGATCATGGCTGAGGGTCAGCAGAACTTTCTCGCCCACCAATCGGTTCAACAAGTGAATGAGGTCCGAGATCGTGTCACGCAAATCCAGAACTTCGGGCCTGAGAGTCTGTTTGCGCGAGAATGCCAGAAGCTGGCTGACCAGCGCAGCGGCCCGGTTGGCGTTCTGATTGATCTGAACCAGATCCCCATAATCCGGGTCATTCTGATCGTGACGCAACAATAGCAGATCGCAGTGCCCGGAAATGGCCGTCAGCAGGTTGTTGAAATCATGTGCGACCCCGCCGGCCAATTGACCCACAGCCTGCATCTTCTGCCCTTGGACGAATTGAGCCTCCAAAGTCTTCAGCTCGGTCGCATCGTTCAGAACCGCGATCAGACAGATCTTGCCATCGACAACGACACGGCTCAGCGTGACCTGTACGAAGACTTCCTTGTCTTTTCGGGTCAACTGAAGAAACTCGGATCGTTGCGCGTCTTCTTGCGCGGCTGTCCGCGCCAGCCAATCCAGAATGGGGTGCCCCATCCCCCGCATGATGTCGGCTATGTTCGTGCCTTCCAGGTTTTCATTTCCAAGCAGCTTATTCGCCAGCCTGTTGGCATTCAGAATGGCCCCCGCCGGAGACAGGGTGAGAACCGGAACCGGAAGATCTGCAAAAGACGTGCTGGCCCCGGGCGCCGGAGTTTCAATGAGCGGTACCAAACCAAGGCTTCGTTCCTTGCTGGAACGGGAAAGTTCCGTCACAGCGACCGGAATCATCTCGTCCTGTGACTTGATAATGTTTGAGGCTCCGATCCGGGGGGCAGCATCACCGAAGATGTCGCGAACCCGACCGGGACGCAGCCCAAGCAACTTTTTCGCCGCCGGATTCGGGCACACCACATCATCTGCGCATCCGATGGTCAGAACCGGCAGGTTGAGAGACTGCCAGCTTTCCTGTTCTGACTGTTGAAACCGCCAGCAAAAAACGTCGGGAGCCAATTGAAACACGGTTACACTGTTTGTGTTTCCCCTGATCACGCAGTCTTCGCGGACCCGACCGAATGATCGGGCCAGAGATTGCAACCTCAACAAAACCACCTGAGGGGTCGAGAATGTTGAACCGAAGCAGCATTCAAGGCTGGCTCCTTTTGCTGCGCCGAACTGTTCCCGCGCTGATGCGTTGGACGCCAGAATGTCGCCATAGGCATTTGCGATCAGGAAAGGTGACTCTTCCTGTTCTGCAAACGCGGCCATGACAGCAGTGGTTTGCTGCGCATTTCTGGCGTCGATCTGGCCTTTGATCACGACGCATAATGCCACAATCAAAAGCGAGATTCCCGCGACCATCATGCCCATCGTCCAATCCGGTGGCAGCAATCCGACCATGGGGGCAATGCTGATCGATAATGCCACCGCCACCAACGACCATAAACGAGTTGCCGAGGGCATGTGGACAAGAGATGGGTCGCTAAAAAATTCTGCTGTGTCAGACATAAACGGCTCGGGCGCAAAGTTATCGGCTATAACGGCCAAAATTGGTTAATTCCCGCTTAACGGCGTTCGGAAAGAAGTAATCTACCCAAGGTTGTTATTTGTCGAAAGCTCAGCGCGTCAAGTGCGACGTAAAGAACCCGTCAGATTCGTGTGTAACGTGCCACGTTTTCCGGAAGGTTTCCCGCCACTGGGAAAAATGATCCAGAAAATCGTCTATGATCGCGCCGTTTTCATCGTTCAGAACCGAACAGGTTGCGTAAGCCAGCAGGCCGCCCGGATGCACCAAAGGCGCAATGTCCGATAGAATACGGGCCTGAATGGTGGTGAGGTCCCGCAAGCGATCTTCGGTCAAGGCCCATTTCCCGGCTGGCGCCCTTCGCCACGATCCGCTGCCAGAACACGGCGCATCAACCAAAACCACATCAAACGGATCAACACCTAAAAGATCATCCGAGTTGAGGATGGTTATCTTTGCGCCTGCTCGTTCCGCCCGGGTCGGAATGTCCTTCATGCGGCTGGCATTCACATCATGTGCATACACTTCGACGCCCTCGTGCGCTGCAAGCGCCAGCGCCTTGCCGCCACCACCCGCGCAATAATCCAGAACACGCATCCCCGGCCGCAGATCCAGCGAGGCCACGACCGCCTGACTTGCAGCGTCCTGAAGCTCGACCAGGCCCCGGGCATAGGCCTGGCTTTGGGCAATGCGCCGGGCCCCCTCTGTCACGTCAAGGGCGGTTTGGCACACCTGAACCGGATGAGCGATCACACCTTCGGACTTCAAGGCGTCGATGGCCCCGCCCAGATCGGTTTTTCGCAAGTTGACCCGCAGGTGAACGGGCGCCCGGTTCTGCAATGACATCACGCAAGGAACCAAGGCATCCTTCAGAGAGTCAGCGAACCGAGGCCACAGCCACTCCGGAATGTCATATCTTTCGGCCTCGGACGCGAAATCCCGCGCCGCTTCCGTTTCCTGAACCGGCATCGGAGCGTGACGGTCGCCGGTGAACAGGTCCGCCAGATCCCCGCCTGACGCACGGTTCGCCCCGATCATCAAACCGCGCCCGGTATCGGACCCTCCCAACGCAGCATATGAACGCTTGCGTCGCAGCGCGTCGAATACGTGATCGCGAATGGCTGCCCGATCCTTGGATCCGGCGAAGCGACTGCGCCGCGCCCAGCCGGTGAGTGCTTTTTCGACCGGTGCGCCAGCCAGAATATCATCCAGAATTTCGATCGAGGCCTGAACACGGGCGGCGGGTGTCATTGTGGAATACCTCGGCGGAAATGGGCCCGGCTGGCCGATCCAGGTGGCAGATAGGCACCAGGTCACGGGCGCCTTGTGTCTTGCTGGATGTTTTAC
Source organism: Ruegeria sp. BHSA118 (assembly GCF_059613405.1). Taxonomy (NCBI): domain Bacteria; kingdom Pseudomonadati; phylum Pseudomonadota; class Alphaproteobacteria; order Rhodobacterales; family Roseobacteraceae; genus Ruegeria; species Ruegeria sp. BHSA118. Next base: position 1,925 of record NZ_JBXWSM010000047.1, on the reverse strand, counting down.
ATGACCCGGTAGTTCGGGCTTTCGCGGGTGATCTGAACATCGTGCACGTGGCTTTCCTTCAGACCGGCGCCGGTAATTTTCACGAAATTGCAGTTCTTGCGCATCTCTTCAATGGTGGCGCAGCCGGTATACCCCATCGCCGCGCGCAAGCCGCCAACCAACTGGTGGATCACGGCACTGGCCGAACCTTTGTAGGGCACCTGCCCTTCGATGCCTTCGGGTACCAGCTTGTCATTGGCTGCATCTTTCTGGAAATAGCGATCGGCTGATCCGCGCGCCATTGCGCCCAGGCTGCCCATCCCGCGATAGGATTTGAACGAACGGCCCTGATACAGGATCACCTCGCCCGGGCTTTCGTCGGTGCCCGCAATCATCGAGCCGACCATGGCACAGGATGCCCCGGCCGCGATCGCCTTTGCAAAGTCACCCGAGAACTTGATGCCACCATCCGCAATGACCGGAACGTCGCCCGCTGCCGCCGCACAATCGCTGATCGCGGTCAACTGCGGGACGCCAACCCCCGCCACCATCCGTGTGGTACAGATCGATCCCGGGCCGATACCCACCTTGATCGCGTCGGCGCCAGCATCGATCAGGGCTTTGGTCGCTTCTCCTGTTGCGACGTTCCCGGCAATGATCTGAACCTCGTTCGACAGGGTCTTGACCCGCTTTACAGCGTCCAACACGCCCTGAGAATGACCATGCGCCGTATCGACGACGATGATGTCGACACCCGAATCCACCAATTGCTCGGATCTTTCGAACCCGGCATCCCCGACCGACGTCGCCGCAGCGACCCGCAGGCGACCCAGGCGGTCCTTGCAGGCGGTCGGGTTCAAAACGGCCTGTTCTGTATCCTTCAGCGTCAGAAGACCGGTCAGCTTGCCTTCACCATCCACGACCAGCAGCTTTTCGATACGGCGCGCCCGCATCAGGCTTTTGGCTTCTTCCAGATCGGCCGGTTCCTGTAGCATCGCCAGGTTTTTCGAAGTCATCATCGCGTGTACCGGCGTATCGTCCGAGTTCGCAAAACGCATATCGCGGTTGGTCAGGATACCCACCACGCGGCCCCGCTCGTCGACGACCGGAAAACCGGTGAAGTTGTAGCGCTGTACCAGCGCATTGGCGTCGGCCAATGTCTGATCCACCCGCAATGTCACCGGGTTATAGACAATACCGGATTCAAACCGCTTGACCCGGCGGACTTCGCGGGCCTGTTGTTCCACCGAAAGGTTCTTGTGCACGACACCGATGCCGCCCGCCTGAGCCATGGCAATGGCCATTCGCGCCTCGGTCACGGTGTCCATGGCCGAACTCAGCAAAGGGATGTTCATGGTGATTTCGCGCGTCACACGCGTGGTCGTATCCGCCGTTGCCGGCAGCACGGAAGATGCGCCCGGAACCAGGAGAACGTCGTCAAAGGTAAGTGCCTCACGAATCTGCATCTGAATACCCCATGCAAAAGCCCGTTTGGCGGTGACCCTATTACATGGATTGAACCAAAGGAAAAGCCCTTCGGGGCAACTCTTTGGCTCTGGTTGTCGATGCAGTGGAAGAAAACGACGCTCGTTGTGCAGATCGTGCCGCTGATGGCCTTTCCCTTTTCGCTCAAACCCATATCTTGCCCGGCATACGCGCGAATATGAAAAGGTATGTCACTGATGACCACCGACCCTCTTGTCGTCTTTACCCCGTCCGGCAAACGCGGGCACTTCCCCGTCGGCACCCCAATTCTGACGGCAGCCCGTCAATTGGGGGTGGATCTGGATTCGGTCTGCGGGGGCCGCGGCATCTGTTCAAAGTGCCAGATCACACCCAGCTATGGCGAATTTCCCAAGCACGGCGTCACAGTGTCCGAGGACGCGCTGAGCGAATGGAACGCCGTCGAACAGCGTTATGACGACAAGCGCGGTCTGAAACCGGGC
>NZ_JBXWSM010000046.1:0-33556 GCF_059613405.1 Ruegeria sp. BHSA118 | reverse complement strand
GTTACTGATTAGAATGCACTTAGAGAGCATGTCTCGACCAATGAGACCATCTATGCCCTGTGAGCGAACATGGGTTTCCATCACTGGTAACGCCTCGATGTAGAACGGTGCTGTCTGAGCGTCGTTCGCCGGAACAATCAGGCTTACGTCATACTGCGGGCAGGGATGCGCCTGCCCGTTTGTTGAGGGCGTTTGAATCATAACGGCTCCGGTCGGAGTCAATCCAAGGGGCGCAACCAGCGCCGGGTCTACGCAAGTCCCTGACGCTCCGGTGTCGATCAAAAAGGTTCCGGTTACATGGCTGGGTAGTGGTTTGCCTTGCTTGATAACAGCATCGGCATGAGGCTTGCTAAGGCCAACCATCATTTGAACCAATGGACCCGCCGCGCCGTAGCTTAGCGTTATGCTTGGCATTCGACATCAAGATCCCGAGTGAAGAATGCAACCTGTTCGGATGGCGCAATGTGCTTGACCAAAAACACGCCATCTTCGAACTTTTCATACCCCGCCTTAAGCGCATCTTGATAGGCATCGAAGAAATCTATGACTTCGTCATTCTTGATCAGGACAAATTTGCCGCCGTGCGACAGCAGCTCCGGCAACTTACTGTTATAGGTTCTAATCTCTAAATCCAGAGGCGTAGACATTCTGAATCTCCCCACAATCGTAAAACAAAACCTTGAACGGCTTAGTGTCTCAATATCTAAAATGGTAGCACTATGTGTTGACAAAAAGGCAATTTCTTTAATTTGTCAGCGGATTTGAGCGTGCTTTGGCAGATATTGCGCCCCAAAGAAGCATCAGACACAAGGCTCAGGTTGGCTCTGAGTTACTAAATCGTGCATATCGGCAGGGAGCGACGGCGTTCTTAAGATTCAAGGCTCGCTCGGCACTACGTCCGCCAATGGCGGTTGGACCCGTTAAATCCCGTTAGAAAACGGTCCCGCTACACTGCTTTCAGTGTAGCAACCGCCCCATTTCAAGACCGAAAGAACTAACTCTGGCTATGCCGCCGTTTTCGCGCGGCCCGCTTCCTGCACCCCTCAGAACAATACTGCGCATCTGTTCTTCGATAGTCGGGCAACTCATCCCCGCACCAGCGACAAACCCACGTACCTCGCCGAACGCGACGCAACATTGCCTTCGCACGTTTCATCCGGTTTTCTGCGTTTCCGGTCCAGAAGTAGCGCTCAAACATCACACTGAGTGCACCGTCGCTTTCTTCGATCCATACCGCTCCGGGCTCTGGTCCAGGCATGTTTGGTTCCCTTTCTACTTTTACACCCATAGACGGGTTATCCCACTGAGCTAGCGACACTTTAAAAGCTGACTACCCCCCCTTGGGGTTTACAGGCCGATTGCCCGTGTCCATGTTACGGATATGACTGTAGCGGATCTGACCATTTTCCAATTGTATTGCGTAGCGATGGCTTCTGCATCTGTATTGGGCCTTGGCTTCTGGGCATTCAAGAGCGTGGCGACAGACACTGACAACCAGCTATCTTGGTTAGGATATGCGTTTCTGGGCTTCGGGGCATTCTGCGGAATAATAGGCCCCTCGCTGTACGGGGCCTATCTCCTCTATTCCGGGCTCAACTGAGGCCCTGCGGCGTACAACATAAGCGCACGAACAATCGCCTCCCTGACCTTGTTGGGGGCCTGCGTCACCGCGCTTTGAAGCTGTGTTGGCACACCAGCCCTCGTCAGCATTTCGGCCAAGACCGGCCCAACCTTGGCCTCTCGACCTGCTGTGGCTCCCCTCAGAAGCGCACCGGCTCCACGACGCGCCAGCAGCGCCGCAGCAACGCCACCACCAGCCCCGGTAAGGTCTCCTGTGGTTGCCAGTCCTGCGCCCCCGCCAACGCCGCCGACAAGGCCCTGTTCGATAAGCTGACGGGCCGTGGTTGAGTTTCCAGTTAGTGCCTTGTGTGTGTCAGCAAAGGCGCGCTCGTTGGCTATCTGGGTGCGTACCGTTTTCGCCCCCTCTGGTCCCAGAGCGGCTTGCATGGCGTCCTGCTGGCGACGTGGGCCGAACAGGGTATCAACAGCGCCAGGTGTTTCCCTGCGGTTCTGTAGCTGGTCAATCTTGCCGCTGGCATACCCCTGCGCCACTTCGTCAGGGTGAGCCACCGCTGCTTTACTCGCACGGCCCGCGTAATCCGCTGAGACACGCGGTTTAGCCCCCTCAGCCCCGAGGCGTACCGCGTCCTCTCGGGTTCGCGCACTTGCCGCCAATTGCCGGGCACCGCCGTACTCCGGCATCAGGCTATCAATCCGCTGACGAACCTGCTTTGACAACATCCCCGCAATTGCCTGCTGATTGTTTGGGCCTTGGCCCAGAGCGGGCCGCGCCATGTCGTCTAAAGCCTTCTTGGCTTCATCCAGAATTGCCAGCGCGGACGGTTCGCCGGCGATTCCTTCGGCTATCATCCTGTCACGTGCGAGGCGCTGACCTTCTTGCAGTGCCTTTTGGCCCATGCTGGTCTGAAACAAGTCGTCGAAGGCTGACATATCGATATCGTGACCCAATGACCGGGCTTCATCGTAGGCCGCGTTGATCCCCGGCTGCGTCTTGCGTCGAATGCCTTGCGTTAAATCATCGATCGATTGGGGCGCATCCATCCGGGACGCCTTCAACAAGCTATCGGTCAGCCGGTCGCTTTGGCCCGCCATACGGGCCTGTGAGGCGCTTTCCAGCACTTCACGGGCCTCCGGGCTGGAATTGGCTGCTGCCCGCCCCAGAGCCCGCCCACGTTCGCCCAGCGCATCGATAAGCATTCCATCGGGGCCGAGGTCATCCAGTTTTGCCGCCGTTTCTGGTGTCAGAGCCTGTTCGATCCGGGCTCTTGCCTGAGAGACGGGCTTACCAACACGGCGGGCTGCGAAGTTTCTGGCAGCGGGTACACCCGTCATTACGCTGGCAGCACCGCCGCCAGTGACTACCCCGATCCCCGCGCCGGTCGCAGCGCCTTTCCCTCGCTCGGCAAGGTCTCCGTCAGTGTAGCCAGCCCCTGCAATTCCGCCGTAGCCAAACCCGTCAGCCGCAGAACCAGCAATTACCTTGCCCGGTGTCTTGGCTTTTGCCGCCAGACTTAGGCCGAACTTACCAATTCCGGCCGCGCCGGTTGCGACCCCGGCTACATCGCCAACGGTTGAGGCCGTGGGGTGGTGAACATCGACGGCTTTGGATCGGGCCTCCTGAAGGTCCAGGTTATCCGCAAAGTTACCGCGTTCCCCGCCGATTCCGGTCGCTGTGCTACCCAGCGCTTTAAGCTCATCGCCAAAGCCGAACAAGGCCGTATCCGTAGCATTACGAACACCGGCGCCTATGCTTTCGAAATCCCTGATATTCGCGCGGGGAACTATCCCGCTTTGCCGCAGACTGGTCATGGCCCTTTCAAACAGCGACGGGTTATAGGGGGCGACAGTTGAGCCGTCCCCTTGAGGCGGTGCGTTTGTCGGGGGCACCTGTTTAGCCTCTTGCGCCAACTGTAGAAAACGCTTTGCGGCGCTTTCGTCCCCGGCTTTATTCGCTACGGACAAAATCGCCCAAGATCGCTGAAGCAAGAGCCAGAAGAGCAGCCGATCAGTTGGACGAGTACCCGTTCGAAGTTCTCGCCAAGTGGATGGCAAAAGCCGTATATCTGTGGTGCCATGTTCTTCGGCAACCTCATCCTGAGATAAAGCTGAGCTTTTACAATGGATTAGCAGATGCTATGATGCCCCGACACGGCTGCTCAGGTCTCCCTACAGGCACCGCGTGTTCTACGGTATGTTCTATGTGGCAATGACCCGCGCAAAGCAAAGCCTCACAGTGCTGACATCCGGAGCGCACCCGTTTCTAAAATCGGGTTCAGATTCAGTTCTGCACAGGCGCGTGACGCTCGACCTGAACGAAACCTCGTTGCCCGCAACAAAATACCAGATGCCCGCGCTCGATATCGTAGATTTGTCATTCGCCGGTCGCCAAAGGGATGCACATGACGTGCACAAGGCCGTGCGCTCGGCCAAGGTCGGGGACTCCATTTCCCTGATCACCACGCGACTTGGCTGGTCGAAAAAACGTTGAACGACGACTATGTTCCCAAAGGCCCCCGGCGATCCAGAAAAGCGGGAAGCCGCGAAAGAAAATCGAACGACGGCGATGATTTTTCGCTGATCGAAGATTGAGGGGTTGGCCCCTTCTGAAAGATCAAGTGGCCTCGGAACAGCCCCGTGCCGAACGTTCAAGAGTCATGGGCGATGCTGCGATCCAAGATGTTCGGCCAAGGGACTTCTTTGAGCGTATTTCGACAAGCGCAAAACACGGTCGACGCGGAATACCGACCTTCTCAAAAAGAGTATTTGATTGGCAACAAACCACAAGAGCAGACTTTCGGCGCTGATGTTTCGACACCGCCCGGTCAAAAACATAGGTCTCGGAACTTGTATCGGTTAAGGAAGTCCCGAGATTCATCTGGACGGCGCTCTTGATGGGGTGGACGTCGATGCCCTGGTCAGCACTTTCAGGTCGCACTTGGTCGTCGTGATCTTTTCGGAATGCTCTGCGACAATGCTTGTGATCAATTCCGCGGACAGGGCGCCGATGCGCTTGGCCGGGATGCGAATGGTCGAGAGTGACGGTTCGATTTCGCTTGAGCCTTTGAAATCTCCGATTCCCATGACGGACAGGTCTTCAGGAACACGCACACCGCAGTGTTTTGCCGCGTACAGCACGCCCTGAGCGATAATGTCATTGCCGCATAAAATAGCGGTGGGACGTGGTGAATGATCCAACAAGCTTATGCAGGCGCGTTTGGCCTCCAAAATGCTATAGGGGGCTTCCAGGCGCCATTGTTCGGGAACCTCGATCCGTTCCAATCGCAATTCTTCCAAGGCGCCGTGCAACCGGTCATATGCGCGATCATTCCCGGCAGGGTCGGGAAAGATCAAACCTATGTCGCGGTGTCCCAAATCCAGCAAGTGGCGTGCGGACAAACGGCCAGCTTCAGAATTCTGAACACCCACGCAAGACAATCGCGCTTCATCGTCATAGTTCCAGATTGCAATCGTCGGAACACCCTGTTGTTCGATCAATTGATATGTCGCCTCCGAGTGTTCAAGCCCGATAAGCGCAAGCCCGTCAACGCGATGCTCCATCAGTTTGCGCAGCATCTTGTATTCGCGCTCCAGATCGAACCCGTGCGAAGCAATCAACATCGTGAAGCCATGCCGGTCCAACCCGTCCGAGAAGGACTGGATCAGTTCAGCGAAGATGGCGTTGTCGATTGTCGGCACCACCAGCCCGACAGTTCCGCTGCGTCGGCCGTGCATGACTTGCGCGGCTCGGTTGCGAATATAACCAAGCTTCTGCACCGCCCGGTCAATCTTTTTCCGAGTCGCCGGCTTGAGCAATTCCGGGTGATTGAAGCTTCTCGAAACCGTCGAGATGGAAACACCGGCAGCCTTTGCGACAGCGACAATATCCGGCTTATCGATATGTTTTTTATTCATAAAATCGGCTCATCCGGGAGTATTTATGAAAACATTTGCAAAACTATTTTCATCTCTTAGCCTAAAATGTCAACGCGCAAACAAACACAGGGATGCAACGTGGAATTTCTGTATTACTTCGGAGATGTCTTCACACCGGTCTCGTTCGGGCTGTTGCTCCTGGGAACGGTTGGCGGGCTGATTTTGGGGGCAACCCCCGGGCTGTCACCCACCATGGCCGTGGCCCTGCTGATCCCATTCACGTTTCATCTGGCACCCGTTCAGGGGCTGATCCTTCTTGGCGCGGCCTATACCTCGACGGTCGCGGGCGGCGCGGTCAGCGCCATCCTTCTGAAAATTCCCGGAGCGCCCGCAAACATCGCCACGACGTTGGATGGGCATACGATGGCCAGGCAGGGCAAGGGCGCACAGGCGTTGCAGCTGAGCTTTCTGGCGTCTGCCGTTGGGGGGGTGATCGGAGTGCTTCTGCTCATCTTCCTGACACCGGTTCTTGCGCAATGGGCGTTGGCTTTTGGACCAAGCCACCTGTTCTGGCTCGCCATCCTGGGCGTAACCGTCATTGGATCGCTGGATAGTGCATCCGTTGTCAAAGGGTTGCTGTCGGGATGCATCGGTCTGTGGCTTGCGACCATTGGGTTCGATGACATCATGGGCGCGCAACGGTTCATCTTCCACCCGGCGCTTGGTGGCGGCATCAACATCATCGCCGCGCTCATCGGGCTTTTTGCAATTCCTCAGGTCCTGACCATGTTCGCCAAGGGCCGCAACGCGGCAAATGCCGAAGTGATCGAGGTCGAAAAGCACTCGATCATGGATGCGGTGCGCGAGCTTCTGCGCCGCCCGAGGGCGCTGAGCATCGGCACCATTACCGGCTCGGTCATCGGGCTGATCCCAGGCGTCGGTGGGCAGATCGCGGGTTTGGTCGCTTATGACCAGACCAAGAAATTCAGCCCAGAGCGCGAGAAATTCGGAAAGGGCCACAGCGAAGGCGTGATCGCAGCGGAAAGCGCGAACAACGCCATGGTCGGCCCCAGCCTTGTTCCGCTTTTGACGCTTTCGATCCCGGGGTCGCCGACCGCGGCGGTGCTGCTGGGCGGTCTGTTGATCCACGGGATTTTTCCCGGCACGGACCTTTTCGACAACCACCCGGATGTTGCCTGGACCTTCATAAACTCGATGCTGATCGGGCAGGTATTGATGTGCATCTTCGGCCTCTATGTCGCGGGTCTTGCCGCCCGGGTGGCGCAGGTACCGCAAAGCGTCATGGCCGCGGTTGTTCTGGGCCTGGCTGTCTTCGGCAGCTATTCGGTACAGTCCAGCATGGGCGACGTCTACGTCATGGCGGCACTTGGCGTCATGATGTACTTCCTTGAGCGATTTGGCTTTTCAGCTGCGCCACTGGTGCTTGGCCTGATCCTTGGCCCGATTGCCGAGGCGAACTTCATTCAAGGTTCGATGATTGCAGGGGCCAGCGAAGGGATGGCCAGCTATTTCCTGACGGGAACGCTGAATATCGTTCTGATCGCAATCGTCATCGCCTCAATTGCCTATTCAGTCTGGATGGAGCTTCGCAGTCGTCGCTACACATCCAAAGAGGAGATCATGGCATGAGTTCCGTCAGTCTTCCACGCGCGCAACATATCGTGGCGTCCGGCGTCATTGCTGCCGTCGGGATCTGGGTGGCATGGGTCAGCTATACCCAGCAACCGGCCGAAGCCTTCCTGTTCCCTCGCCTGATTTCGACCGTGTTTGTCGTTCTGGCCCTGTGGACGTTTGCCAAGGCGCTTCTGGGCTGGACCAAGGTGGGCAACGGCGTCTCGCCCAAGGATTTCATTTGGCTTCTGCCAGGACTGATTATCGCACTCATCTACATCTTTTGGGCCGCCAAGGCGCTGGGGTTCTACACCGCCGGAACGATCACATTCTTCTTGCTGCTAAGCTTCTATGACCCTGCACCGCATGGCGAAATCAAAACCTGGACCAGGCGTGTGATCATCACGATCGGGTATTTGGCCGTAATGTATGGGCTCTTCGCCATGCTTCTCAAAGTTTACACGCCACGAGAGATATTTTTCTGAAAAAGACCGCGCGAAAAGCGGCTTACGCAAATCCAAGGGAGGATCTGAAATGAAACATCTACTGGCAGGCGCTGCACTGGCGCTGATGTCCCTGACCGGTGGCGCGGCTGTTGCGCAGGACTACCCCGAACGCCCCATCATGATGATGGTCAGTTATGGCGCGGGTGGTGCCACCGACTTTCAGGCGCGTATCGTCACAATGACTGCGGGCAATGAAGACGCGCTTGGAATGCCCATCGCGATCATCAACAAGCCGGGGGCAGGTGGCCGTGTCGGCTGGAACTGGTTTGCGACACAGGCCGAGGCTGATGGCTATACGCTGGCGGCTTACAACATCCCGCATTTCATCGCCCAGTCGATCAAGGGCGGCGTTGAATATTCGGCTGACAGTTTCGAGCCCATCGCCAACTGGGGCGCGGATCCTGCGGTTTTCGTCGTGGCCAAGGACAGCCCCTTCAATTCCATGCAAGAGGTGGTGAACTATGCCCAGGAGAACCCGGGGAAGCTGACCTTTTCGGGTGCGGGCCTGTTCGTCGGGCACCACATCGCCGCTTTGCAGCTTGAGAAGGAAGCCGGGGTCAAAATGGCGTACATCCCGACCAAGGGCGGCGGTGCGGCGGCCATGAAAGCCGTGATTGCAGGCGACGTCATGGGCGGCGTGAACAACCTGTCCGATGCGTTCCGCGCGCAGGAAGCCGGAAATGTCAAAATCCTTGGCGTGTTCGATCTGGAACGCAGCACGTTCCTGCCGGACGTCCCCACACTGAAAGAGCAAGGCTTTGACATCGACAATGCCAGCGTGAATTTCCGCGGCGTCATGGTCCCCAAGGGCACCCCGCCAGCGGTCATCGACAAACTGGCCGCAACAGTCCCGGAAATGTTCAAAAACGCGCGGGTGGCAGGAAAGATGAAAGCCGGTGGATCACCCATGCACGTCATGACCCGCGAAGAGGTTCAACAGATGTGGGCCGCACGTCAGGAAACCCTGCAAGAACTTCTGGCGGGTCTGTAACGATTTGAGCAGTGGCACAGGATGGGGCGGTTTCCGCCCTGTCCCCACCAATAGGATTTCAATGATGAATGCACATGATGATATCGCCCAAGTCAGTTTGATCATGACCCGTGCGCGCGCCGCTCAGAAAGAATACGAAGCCGGCGCCAGCCAGACGCGCTATGACCGCGCAGCTGCTGCCGCCGCCTGGGCGATCATGGAGCCTTCACGCAACAGGGCTTTGGCCGAACTTGCGGTCAAGACGACAGGACTGGGCAATGCGCCGGACAAGGTGATCAAGAACCACCGCAAGACCCTTGGCCTGATGCGCGACATAAAAGACGTCAGAACCCATGGGATCATCCATGAGGATGCAAGTACCGGCATCACCGAGATTGCGCGCCCAATCGGAGTGATTGGCGCCGTGGTGCCGTCGACGAACCCGGCAGCCACACCCGCCAACAATATCATCAACGCGTTGAAATGCGGCAACTCGGTTGTTGTCGCCCCGTCACCCAAAGGCGTCGCAAGCTGCGAGCTGCTTTTGCAGTATATTCATGCCGAGTTCGACAAACTGGGGCTGGATCACGATCTGGTCCAGATGATTCCTCCGCCGGGTTCCAAGGCCAAGACTCAGGCGATGATGGAGCTTTGCGACCGGGTGATCTGCACCGGCAGTCAAAACAATGTGCATCGCGCGCAGACCTGCGGCACCCCCGCGGTGGCCGTCGGCGCGGGCAATGTCACCGTGATCGTCGATGAGACAGCTGACCTGAAGGCCGCTGCCCGGAAGATCACGGCCTCCAAAACCTTCGACAATGCGACCTCCTGTTCGTCCGAGAACGCAATCATCGCCGTCGACGCAATCTATGATGATTTCGTCGCAGCCCTTGCCGATGAAGGAGGCGCATTGGTGAAGGACGAAAACCAGATCGTCTCAAAGCTCTGGCCGGATGGGCATCTGAGCCGGGAAGTGATCGCACAGGACGCCGACAAGATGATCAAGGCACTGGGCATGGTTGGTCAGGTACCTGAAAACACCAGGTTCCTTGCAGTTGAAACCAAGGGGATCGGTCCGGACCATCCGCTTTCGGGTGAGAAACTAAGCCGCGTGGCTGCGCTCTATCGTGCAAACGATTTCGAGGACGCCCAAGCCATAGCCGCTCAAATCTTGCAGTATCAGGGCGCGGGGCATTCCATCGGGATACACACCGCCGATGATGCCCGTGCGGTGGCGTTGGGTGCCTCGATGCCCACCTGCCGCGTAATCGTCAATCAGGCTCACACCTTTGCGACCGGAGGGTCATTCAAAAACGGCATGCCTTTCTCGCTTTCGATGGGGTGTGGCAGCTGGGGTGGCAATGCGATTGATGAGAACCTGCATTGGAAGCACTTTGTTCAAAGCACCAAAATCATCCGTGAAATCCCGGCAATCGAACCCTCCGTCGAAGATATCTTCGCGGATTATTGGGCTGATGCGGGGACATGAGTATGGACGATCAGATACCCCCTGCCGGGACAATCCGCAGCTGGCTGGACGAACGCGCAAGCACCATCGGTGATCGTGATGCTTATCTGTTTTTCGACGGAGAAGCTGCGCTGACCTGGTCAGCCCTGAGGGATCGGGCACGAAAACTGGCCGAAAATCTGACCGCGCAGGGATTGGACAAGGGGGCCAGCATTGCCATCCTTCAACCGAATGGACGCGAGGCGATCGAATGCCTCTACGGCGTGCTGTATGGCGGGTTCCGCGCAACGGTCATCAACCTTGTCGCCGGGGACGAGGCCATTGGATATGCGCTGGGCCATTGCGACGCACGAATTGCGTTCGTCGGCAACGCGCAGACCGATCTGTTCGACAGAGTTCGCCCCAAAGAGATGACGCGGTATTCAGCCGCTCGTTTCGACAAGGCCCCTGATCTCCATGCGCTTGGCCCCGATGACGACGCGCTGCTCATGTATACCTCAGGGACAACCGGTCGACCGAAAGGGGTCGTGCATAGTCACGTCAGCCTGCTGGCAGGCGGATGGACCCCCACCGTTGCGCACAAGCTGACACAGGCGGATCGTGGTCTTTGCGTGCTTCCGATCTATCATATCAACGGGCTCTGCGTGACCGTGCTGAGCGCGCTTGTATCCGGCGGTTCCCTGGCCGTGGCCGAAAAATTCTCAACGCGCAAATTCTGGGACCAGTGCCAGAGCGCCAAAGCCACGTGGTTTTCGGTGGTGCCGACCATCATCTCGCACTTGCTGCATTCCGAATTGACACCTGCGCATGAAACCAGAGCACGCCTTCGTTTCGGCCGCTCGGCATCCTCGCCGCTTGCACCGGATGTACAAACCGCGTTCGAAACCCGTTTTGAAGTCCCCATCGTCGAAACAATGGGCCTGACGGAAACAGCCGCACAGATCTTGTCCAACCCGCTGCCGCCGGGCGTCCGCAAGATTGGATCGCCGGGCAAAGCTTACGGCAACGAGGCATGTATCCTGTCGGCAGATCTGACCCCCCTGCCGCCAAACACCAAGGGCGAAATCGCCGTACGCGGCCCCAATGTGATGAGAGAATATCTTAAGAACCCGGATGCCACGCGCGCGACATTCACGCCCGATGGCTGGCTGCGCACCGGAGACCTGGGGCACATGGACGAAGACGGGTACTTCTTCGTGACCGGCCGTTTGAAAGAACTGATCATAAAGGGCGGAGAAAACATCGCCCCTCGTGAAATCGACGAAGCTCTTTATTCGCACCCTGACGTGATCGAGGCCGCCGCATTTGCACGCCCTTGCAAAACCTACGGTGAACGCGTCGAGGCCGCCGTCAAATTGCGAACCGGGTCAAGCGTTTCATCCGACCAACTCATCGCGATATGCGTCCAACGGCTGGGTGCCTTCAAATCACCTGATAAGGTGCACTTGTTGCAAGACTTGCCAAAGGGTCCATCTGGAAAGATCCAAAGGATCAAGCTGCCTGTTTTGACACAGTGACCGATTGCAGCCCATAGAGGCCCCGCAAGCAGGCTTGCAATTTCCGATATGCAAGCCAGACGGGCGCATGCATAGCATTGGCCAACAACAGCATTCCCGAGACTTGGGCCGGAACCAGAGCTTAAACCGATCTGAGCCATTTCATGAAAATTCTCACCGTGACCCTGTCTTGATCGCCGGGATGGCAGACGAAGTAGAGCCCACGATCCAATGGAATCCGGCTTTCATCAAGACGGATCAACCGACCAAGTTCCAGATCCCACTCTGCCAGAAGATGTTTGGCTAGTACCACGCCCTTGGGCGAGTTCATTGTTTTCCTCAAGCGCCGGTCCAACTTCACACCGAGCTTGCTCCCCATGAAGAACGGCGGGCGATGTGCCATCAGGTAGATGTCGGGTGGCTTCCCTGTAGCCACTTTTCGATTTGAGCAGGTCCGCCTGCGTGGCAGTATGGCCGATGTGATGAAGACACGCCAACGCCGAGCCGCCGACTCAAAACCACCGAACCCGCAGAACTATGGGCGGATTCCGTAAAACTATGGGGTATCCCCAGTGCTATGGAGATCCCTACACATGTGTAGGGGCGCGCATAGCACTGCATTCCTTCCCCTGATTTCAGTCAGGAGATTCATATGTGCGCGCCTATAATTTGGCGCGGCATCTGCGCATAACTTTGCACGATTTGCCCATAACCTTGCACTATTGAAAGAGCTCGTTCAATTTTTTATAGTTTTCGTGCAAACCATTCAACTAAAGCGTTATTTCTCAAACAAAAGTGCACTTCGATAAACGAAATTCAACCCCAATAAGAAGGATGCAATGCTACTGGAAATTACTTGGGATTAGTTCACCGATCTTCTTGCCGAGCATCAAGACCACTATTTGGTACAGCCTTGTTATGAGCACAGAAACCTCGATCAGCAATGGCGCCGAGATGGTCAGGCCCGTTCTTTCACCAATTTCTTGTAAGCCGCAGGCGCCATTCCAGACCACTTTCGGAAGGCCCTCGAAAACGCGGTCGAGTCTGCATAGCCAAGCCGCAGTGCGGTCTCACCAACGGACTTCCCTGCCGGACCCAGCAGCTTCTTTGCTTCTTCCAGTTTGACGCCAGATATGACCTGAGAGGCCGATTGCCCGTAAGGGACCAGCCGATTGTTCAATGTCTCCCGGTGAAAACCACATAGGCGTGCCAGTTCGTCTACACCAAATCCCGGCTCGCCGAGGTGAATCCGGATCAGGCTCTGAAGCCCAGTCAGAAAATCTTGCGGTGCCGCAAGGTCAGGGTCAGTGGCAGGAAGATCTGATGGGTTTTCCAATATTTCCGGGATCAATTGATGGCTCAGCCAGGTTGAAGGAAACCGGATCGAAAAGCCCTGAGGGCTACACTTGATGGCTTGAACACCATGAAAATGCTTGGGGAGCACGTCAGGTTCGCTGACCCGTAAAATGATTTTGCTCGGGTCCCACCTGAAATCCAGAACCCGGTGCAGCAAGGATATCCAGATGCTCGCCAGAAATGCGTCGGTCTGTCCCGGCGAAACCGAAATCTTGAAATTCCGCTTGGCACTGAAATATGCGTGCTCTCCTTCCACAAGCAGCGATTGCGTGACCGCATTGGATTCTTTCGAGACGGCTTGAGTGTAGCGCGTAAAGAAGTCGCCCAACGTCAACGCCTCGGCCAACATGTCACCAAGAGGCAGAAACCGAACAAGGTCAATTGATTGACCAACTTGCGCACAGAAGTCCGGTGATGTTGCGTCAGCAGCGGCTTGATGGATTTTATAGATCGTCTCGTGTGACAGGAAATTCTGGCGATCCATCACTTGGGATTCGCTCACACCCAGAGGGTCCAGAACAAAAGCCGGCTCAACTCCGGCGCCACGCAAAGCAGCGACCACGGGTGCAGCAACCGATGCCCGAACCAACGGCAAGGCCTTCTTTGTGGTTTGGTCAAATGCGTCCATGTCGCCCTCAAATATCATAAAGTTAACGACAGAAAGACAGCAAACACGCAAAAAAGTGCGAAAAGCTTGCAGAATGCCAAATCAATTTGGCGAAACCTGTCATGCTGTCAGGCAATATTCGACAATCACTCTAAAATCATATTCAGAAATATACATCTGTGATTCGGATTTGGAGGCCCTTAATGACACCGAAATTCAAACGCATGATGACCACGACAGCCTTTTCTGTAAGCCTGGTAATCGCGGGCCAAGGTTTTGCGCAGGAAGAGAGCTTTCCCATCCTCTTTACAAACGTGCACGTGTTCAACGGTATCGATGAACAGCGCATTGAGAACGCAAACGTTCTGGTCGTGGACAACCTGATTGCAGAAATATCGTCGGAACCACTGGCCGTCGCCAATGCCCAGATCATTGACGGTGGTGGTCGCACGCTGATGCCGGGCCTGATCGACGCGCATGTGCATATGACGGTCACCGAACCGGTGGCTGACCTGCGCGATAACTTCGACTGGATGTACTGGGGTGCTGTATCAACAATTGAAGCCGAAAAAATGCTTCTGCGAGGGTTCACAACAGTGCGGGATGCGGGCGGCCCTGCAATCGGTCTGCAAAAAGCGATTGATCGGGGAAAGGCTGTTGGCCCGCGTATCTACGCCTCTGGGCCTGTGATCTCGCAAACCTCGGGGCATGGAGAGCACCGTGTTTACACCGAGCCCCATCCCAACTTCATGGGGGCGCAACCATCCTTCTTTAACCAGCATCTGGAGTTCCTGGCCGATGGCGTGCCGGAAACACTGCGCGCGACCCGCGAAGCCCTGCGCCTTGGCGCTGTCCAGATCAAGGTGATGGCTGGCGGTGGGGTATCCTCTCAGGTTGATCCGTTACACACCGTTCAGGGTCTGCCGGAAGAGCTTGAGGCTTCTGTCCGGGCCGCTGCCGATTGGGGAACCTATGTAATGGTTCACGCCTATACAGACGAATCCATCGTGCGCTCGATTGAGGCAGGTGTGATCAGCATTGAACATGGGCAACTGATGACCGAAGTCGGTGCTCAAGCGATCAAAGACGCGGATGCCTGGATCGTTCCGTTCTTTTCTCTTTTGGGACTGGACGAACAAACCGTTATTTCCGCTCTTGGACCAGGGGCCGCCGAAAAGTTCCTCAGCGTGCAAGCAGGTGCACGAAATCAAATGCAGTTGATCAAAGATTTCGGGATCGAGAACGTGGCTTTCTCAACTGACATTATCGGCGACCCCGTCGCGCTGACCAAGCAGAACGATGAGTTCAAATACCGACTGGAGGCGTGGACTTCGCACGAAATCCTGCAACAGGCGACGTCAAAATCGGCCGCACTTCTGGCTCTGTCAGGAAAACTCAATCCCTACACAGCAGGCCCGCTGGGCGTGATCGAACAAGGCGCATATGCCGATCTGCTGCTTGTTGAAGGAAACCCGGTCGAGGATGCCGAGATCCTAGTCGACTACACCAACAACATCGACCTGATCATGAAAGATGGCGTGATCTACAAGAATACACTCGATTGAGTGTCGCGCGGGGTGAATTTACCTCGACATCCCGCGCCCCCTTATTTTGACAAATGGGAGTACTGACACGTGAAAACACTGGCCTCACTGACAGCAATCGCTGGATTTGTTTCCTTGGCAGCAAGCGGTGCGTTGGCGCAGGACGCGCTCCCGCAAACCTTGTTCACCAATGTGCATATCTTTGACGGAATTAGTGAAGAGCGGATCGAAAACGCGAATGTTCTGGTTGAAGGCAATCTCATAAAGACAGTCTCGACCGACGGTATTGATGCGCCCGACGCAACGCTTGTTGACGGGGGTGGTCGCACGCTGGGGCCAGGGTTGATTGACAGTCACGTGCATCTCTACGCGACAGGGCTCGTGCAATCCTTCTCGGGTCTTCAGGCCGCCAAATGGGATCAGATCGGGGCCACCGCGGCTGAAAATGCCCGCGACTATCTCTACGACGGTTACACCACAGTGCGGGATACCGGCGGAATGGGATCAGGTCTGCGTGAACTGATCGACAAGGGGATTGTAGACGGGCCACGCATCTATGCGTCAGGTGCAGCCATTGGCCCGACATCCGGGCACGGTGACTGGCGAAACCCCGAGCAGCGAACCTTCAACATGGGATCGGACGACGTCGCCAATACGTTCAACCTGTCCTATATTGCTGATGGTGCCGAAGAAATCCGGAAGGCATCGCGGCTTAACTTCGCGCACGGGGCGAGTTTCCTGAAACTGATGGCCGGTGGCGGCGTGTCATCCGAGCTCGATCCGCTCTGGTCCGTTGCCTACAACGTTGATGAGATCGCAACAGCGGTCGAGGCTGCGTCCTTCTTCGACACCTATGTGACCGTCCACGCCTATACGGACGAAACGGTCACAATGGCTCTGGATGCTGGCGTCAAGTCGCTGGAGCACGCTCAGATGGTGAGCGAGGAGACCGTTAAACGCATTGCGGATGAGGGTATCTTCTGGGCCCTGAATGTGGCTGGAATGGATCCGGCGCTGCTCGACCATCCGAATTTCTCGATGCCGACGGTGAAACCGAAACTGGAAGAATATCTGGTCGGGTCAGAAAACGTCATTGAGTACATCAAGAAGTACAAGCCCAAGATCGTGCATAACGTCGACACCGTGCTGTCCACTATTGGGTTTGGCCGCGCACACCGGGACTTTGAAAAGTACTATTTCGCGGAACTTCTCGGGAACCACGCCTTCCTGGTTGCTGCAACCTCGACCGGTGGCGAGCTCGCCCAACTGACAGGGCGGCGGAACCCTTATCCCAACAAACTGGGCGTGATCGAAGAAGGGGCCTATGCAGACATTCTGATCGTCGATGGAAACCCGCTGGATGACCTGTCGGTTCTTGGCGCAAATCCGAAGTGGTTTGATGCACCTGCGCGTGATCGGGGGTTTGAGACCATTCGTGTGATCATGAAAGACGGCGTCTTCTACAAGAATACACTCGAATGAGCAGAGTATGCGGAAAATTGACCCCTGCGTCTTGCGCCGTCGATCCTGAACAGGGGAGCGATCAATGAACAAGGCAATCGCAATAACTCTTTGCGCAGTTGGGATTGGTGTTTCCGGAGCGGCGGCGGAGGAGTCTCACAGCCGATATTATCTGGGGATCGGGGAACCAAACCCCGATGCCTGGCAAATCATGATCGACAATCCGACCGACCGCGAAAAGGATGTGGGCGCTGCCCTCGCCGCAATGGGCGGTGAGATGATCAGCTATTTCTGGGGGCTGGCAGATGGCAAGAACTACATCACGGTCCGTTTCCCGGACGATCCGGGCATGGTGCAGGCCATTTATATTTCGCGTCTGAGCCAAGGAGTTCTGAAAGACTATACCTTCATCGAACTGATGACGAGCGCGGACATGATCGAAGCCCTGAAGCGGGTGCCGGAATTTTCAACGCCGGTCGAATGAAGCCGGGAAGCAAAGGAACAGACTATGAAGATCGCATACGGAATTCTTGCAGCCTTATCAGTTGTGTTTTTCATCCTTGGAGGCAGCGATGCCTATGCCAAAGACAACAAGGGTAAAAAGCCGAATAAAGGGGGCAAGGGCGGCGATATCAGCATTCAGATCGAAGACAAGCCCGGCAAAGGCCCAAAGGCTGTGCCGCCTGGTCAGATCAAGCGCTACACGCGCGGTGCCAAGCTCCCATCTGACCTGGAGTTCGAGGATATTGGGGACCTTTCCAAATGGAAGTTGGGGGAGCCGGGCAAAGGAAACCGCTACATTCTGGTCGATGACGAAGTCCTCGAAGTTACGAATGACTTGTCTACTGTTGTCGATGCCGTCGGCATCGTCGGTGATCTTCTCAACTAGACGAAAGTACGATGTTTCAGGGCAATAACTACCTCGTTTGTCCTGAAGCTGGCCGGGGCGATCATTTTGCGAACCCCGGCCCAAGTTCAAAACCCGGATCTGAGGCACTGCGATGATAAAGGCCCTTCTTGTACTTTTTGCGCTTACTACCCTTTCGTCAGCACGCGCCCTACTCTCGCAGGAAACCGGTGCAACAGACGTCCCACAAACAATAAACTTTGAGGGCTATGTGCAGCCAAGTCGCGAAGCAGAACTGTCGCCTTTGGTGGACAATGTGGTCACCCGAATTGCGTTTCACGCAGGTCAATACGTTCAGGAGGGTGACCTGCTATTCGAGTTTGGCAAAAGGGGCCCCTTCATCGAAATGCGGCTAAGCGAAACAGCTCTGAAGGATGCGACAGCCCAACTCAGGCTCGCCGATGCGGAATTGGGGCGGAAAACGGAACTTTATCTGAAGGACCTGATACCGGAAGCCGAATTGCAACTTGCCCAGGTGAACCGCGACCTTGCTGAAATCGCGTCGGAGCGGGCGGGTCTGGCTTATGAAGGGGCACAACTCGCGTATAGCTTCACCGAGTTACATGCGCCTTTTTCGGGAATTATCAGCCAACCGCATGTCAAACAGTACCAGTATCTGAGTACGGAAAGACGGGGGGACGAAACGCTGGCGATCCTGTCAGACATCGACCCGGTCTACGTTGTCGTCAAAGTGCCCTACGAGGAATTCACCAAACGGCGTCAGGTATTTGAGACAGATGCAGAAGCATTTGAAGGGCTCAGCCTGTCTTTGCAGATGCCGGATGGACAATTGTACCCCTATGAAGGGCATTACTTTGGTGGCGCATTCAAGGTTAATCCCAAAACGCAGTTGATGGATGTGTGGGCCGAGTTCCCGAATCCAGAGTTGCTGCTTCGCCCAGGAGCAAAAGTCACAGTTATTTCGAGTCTGAGGAATTGAATGATGACCCGTCGAAGCCAGTGGCAACGAGCGCTGTTTTGCCGACAAATGAGGAGCATATGACAATGCGTCTTTCCTTTGCAGTAATCGCCGCGTTCTTTTTAGCATTGCCGGCTCATTCGGAAGTTGCACGTATCGAGTGGTCAGACCTGATCGATGAAACTGCTCAAGACTATGAAGATCCTTTCGTCGAATTGACGGGCAAACAGCTTAGCGCGCTTCGCAGATTGGTCCGGTTACGCGCGCAGCTAGAGAAAGGCGGATCGACGCCAGAGCTGTTGGATCAGATTAAACTGGATATCGAGGCGACTGAAGCAACCCTTGCTGAGGAAGGCGTTGATGCGGACTGGCTGATTTCCCAACGCTGGGTTGTGATGGAAAGACGAGAGAAGGCTGGCACGGCCGCCAACGTCGACATCGATGGTGCAACCGTTTCATTGGGCGGATTTGTGATCCCGGCACACCGCGACGAAGATGGCTCCCAAATGGCATATATCGTGCCGGAACGTGGAATGTGCAGCCATGTTCCACCTCCGCCTCCGAACCAGATGGTGCGTTTGCGCCTAAGCGATACATGGACGCCATCGACAGTCTACGAGCCCATCGTTGTAACCGGTCAAATCAGGATTGACCCGACGCAGAAGGAAATGCTGGTTGTTGATGGTCCCGTGCTCATGAAGGCTGCGTTCACTTTGGAGGTCGATGACGTGCAGACTTTTGGACCAATCCAGACTTCCGAAAAGGCTTCGACCAACAGGGAACGTGTATTGATGGGACGGATCAAAGCGACTGGCGGGGCTACCAGAGACGATTAGTGACACGAGCCAATTGACCTGAATATGGTTCAGAACGAGCGTTCAGGCTGGTGGGCTGAATATCTGCTCGTGAAAGATTGAACGGTGAAAGCCGCGACAGGGGAGCGCATGAGGGTTTGGCTAATTAGAATAATTGGGCTTATCGCACTTCTCGCATTCGCAGCAGTCGCTTTTGTTTGGTTGTTGCTTGCTGCTCCGATGTTCTCGGACATGCGCCGTGGCCTTGTAGAAAGAGTTCTTTCGGAACAAATTGGTCGGCCCCTGTTGGTCAATGATGATGTAAGCGTCGCGCTTGGCCGCATCAGTCACATCTACGTCGGTGGCGTGATCATCCCGAGCCAGACAATGCCGGAGTCAGCTCTTGTGGAATTGAACCTGCTGGAATTGGAGCTGGATGTTGCTGCTTTGGCCAACGGGCGTCTGCACTTTGACAATCTGGTAGTGGAAGGCCTCCAAGCGAATATTCTTACAGCCGCAGACGGCACAACAAGCTGGCGAAAAGGCAATCCAACACCCAAGCCCGCCTCCGAGGAACCTGTATCAGCGGAGGATCAAAAAGACGCCGCCAGCGCTGATATTACCGATGAAAGTGACACCGAAAGCAGTGGGATCCTGAACTTCCTAAGCGACAAGAACGTCAGATTCACGTCAATCGGGTTAAACATCGACGACAAGGTCTCAGGCTTCTCGTTTGTGTTTGACTTGCAGTCACTCGCGCTCGAACAATTAGATAATGGACAAAGAACAAAGGTCTCTGGATCCGGCTCCGTCAACGGTCAGGGTTTCGAAATCGAAGGCGACTACCCCCATGACGCGCCATTTACGACGCGAGCCAGTTTTGGGGAAATGACCGTAAGCTACGATGGCGAGCCCTTCTCGGCAGACGAGGGGGATGGCTATCGGGCTGTCTTGGAAATGGACACCGGAGAATTCGGTGATTTTCTAGATGTCATTGGATTGGAACGCGTTCTGGAAGGCAATGGTCAGCTTCAAGCAGAACTCGTGTCCCAGGACGCTCTGAAGATCGAGGCGTTTACAACCACCATAAGCCTGGAGGATGGGCAGAAACTCGAAGCTGAAGGTTCAATAGATGACCTCTACACCGCTCAGGGCGTCGATCTGCTTTTCAACGCACGGCTTCACCCCGAAGGGCAGCCGCCGCCAGCAGCAAAAAGTATTCAGGAACTGAAGTTCACGGGCTTTGAAATGCATATGGTCGGATCCCTGGCGTCCTTCGAATTCGAGAAGTTGCTGTTCCAGACCAATGCGTTCGACCAGGGGTTGGACGTAATCGGCCCAGCATCCATCGAAAGTATTCGCCGCATGCCAGACGGACGGCTCGCCATGCTGGGCATTGCGCTGCGAGCCGGTCCAATTGAAGAGCCTGTCCTGAAAGCCGAAGGTGAAATCCTCGATCTGCTTCAGCTTCAGGACGTGACTTTCGATGGGGAGCTAAACGGGCCCGCCAAGTTGATTTTGCCCAACCTCGATGAAGACTATGTTGACCAGTTCGGCGGCATCAAAGCCGATTTCAACATATCCAATGCGGCTGGGCCGGTTTCACTCAACAGGTTTAACGCGACCACTTACGGCACCGATCTCTGGTCGCTGGATCTTGCGCTATCCGTCAACGAGCTAAAAGGGCTCGCTGATCTTGATTTCGACGTGGAATTGGACGTCGACGACAGCGCCCAGTTTCTGACCGCGCTCAACCTGCAACCTGTCGAAATTGGCGCTCTGGCGATCGATGCTGAAACCTCCAGGCAGGGCGAAGACTTTGATGCCGCAATCAAGTTCGAAGCCGGGTCTTCCGATCTTCTAGCTGCTTTGGATGCACGGTTTCCCGAAGGTGCATCCATCGTTCGGGGCAACATTACGAGCGAGAGGCTCGATCTCAACGACCTGAAGAATCTGACTGCCGTACTGGACCAACTGAAGAGCCTGTTGGGCGAGGCCTCGCAAAAACCTGAAACTGAAGTTCAACCCTTGGTTCTGCCGAAGGAAACAGACGCCCAGCCATTGGTGTTGCCAAAGGAAAAAGGGAAGCCAGCTGACCTTCTGGATGTGCAGCGCGTACTGCGAGAAGCTGACGTCGAGGTACAGATCGAATTCAAAGAGATTGTAGGCCAGCAAGGCGTCACATCTGTTTCCAGCCAATTGTCTGCAAAAGAAGGGACCGTGGATTTCGGACCTCTTCAAGTGGCCTATGGCGGCGGAAACTTCAACCTGCGCGCGGTCATGGATCTGATTGACTCACCTGATTGGCTTTCGTTGTCGGGATCAACCTCGGGATGGGAATTCGGTGAGATCCTTGATGAGTTGGGAATTGGTATTGAGGCCTATGGACGTTTGAGCGGTGAGTTCAACGTGTCTGGTAGTACCACCTCGGGCAAAGCCTTCGTCAACTCGATGCGCGGCAATGCGTCTTTGTCGATGTCGCAAGGTTACATTAGTACCAGTCTATTGGAACTGGCGGGGCTGGGTATTTTCCCTTGGTTGTTTTCAGAGGAGTTCAGACAAGGGTACACCGACATCACGTGTGTGGTCGCCCCGGTTGATATTCAGGCCGGACGGGTCAGTTCAAACTCCATCGTCATTGAAACGGGATCAGTTCAGTTGGTGGCCAGGGGACAAGTGGACTGGCTGAACGATAGCATAGCGATCAGAGCAGAGCCCCGTCGCGTTGGCAAACCCCTATCCCGAAGCGCCTGGCCCTTTGATGTGACGGGCCAGCTTTCGTCGCCAAAATTCAAGCTGGATGTGGGCGGGTCCAGAAACAAGGCTCCGGAAGGCGCTGATGCTATGCCTGCCGACAGGCAACCGTGCGTGCCGGACATCAATCAATTGCAATAGTCAGGCTTTACCTAGTTCTTCAGTGGTTCCGGCTGTTCGGCCTGACACGCCAGAACGGCCTCAATGGCTTTGGCAGACCCGCTAAGATCAAGCTCCACCTCGGTCCCGCTTTCGCCAATGATCGTAACGCTTTGGCGCTTTCCAAACTCGGTTACAAACGCCGGGTTGTCGAAAAAAGCGTAGCCTCCGGGAACTCCATTCTTGAAGACACCAACCGCTTCACCTTCAAATTTCGCAT
Organism: Ruegeria sp. BHSA118; assembly: GCF_059613405.1. NCBI lineage: Bacteria > Pseudomonadati > Pseudomonadota > Alphaproteobacteria > Rhodobacterales > Roseobacteraceae > Ruegeria > Ruegeria sp. BHSA118. The sequence goes on along the minus strand of NZ_JBXWSM010000046.1, from coordinate 11,309 downwards.
CACCAAAATCGAACTGTACGATCCCGGTCGCCCCGTCCTTGATCTGCACCCAGGCCGGATTGTAGGCTGCAAAAAAGCCACCGGCCTGATTGGGTGCCGCGCCGATTTCTACGGTCATGTCGTTTTCAAATGGCTTCCAAGCAAGACAGCCGTTGCCCTTTTCGGAATCAATCAGGATTGTCCAGTCCCCGGATTCACCCCACCGTTCCATACCGGCGGCCCACACCGCGCCAGTGGAGATCAATGCCATTGCTGTCAGCGCCAACCTGTTCATTCAAAGCCCCACACATGTTCCGCTAATCCTTAGATGCAATCAGATTATCGCGCTGGCTCAATCAAGTACAACCATTCGATTTCTGGAATGTTGTGCCGACGTCAACGCGCCCTTGCCCAGAAAAAGCAATCACCTTCGGCCTCTGCCAGTGAAAATATGACGCTCAACTTCCCTAGAATTTGCCAGAGTTGTTCCACGTCTCTTTCGGGCCGATCTGTTCCTGAACATCCCAATGTTCGACGATCTTTCCGCCCTTAAGCCGGAACAAGTCAAAGACGGCCCAGTCGTCCTCGTCTTGTTTTACGTGGCTAAAGACAACCACGAAATTTCCTTGGCCGAGTAGTCGGTGAACTTTGACGTAATGCGCGGTTTTTCCACCATTCGTCACCTCTCCAAGATGCTTAAAGAAAGCTTCCAATCCGTCGTCTATTTCTGGGTTGTGCTGATCGTATTGCTCGGTCGATATGTAGTCATTCACAAGATCGGTGCGCCCTGCCATCAGGACATTGTCGATGAAACCTTGCACCACGGTCTTGTTGGCCTCGGTCAAATCGTGATCTTCAATTTCGGTTGGGCCATCCACCATGCTGCGGCCCGAGACGGTTGGCCATTTATACGCGGCAATCACATCCCAATGCTCGATGATTTTACCTTCTTCGTCAGTATCAAAGATATCGGCCGTCACCCACTGCGCTTCACCACCGTTGAGGCTTTGATACACATGTACGAATACGAAGTTTCCATCCTCGATAGTCCGCAGAACCTGGATATCGCGCACCGGATTCCGCTCAAGAAAAGGCGTGAAAAACTCGATGAAACCTTCTTTACCGTCGCGTACACCCGTTGAGTGTTGCGTGTAGCGATCCCCGGTAAATTTATCGAGCGCCTCGGGCATTTTGCCGTCACGAATGCCTTCCAGATAAAGGCCCTTGGCATTTGCCACGCGGATACTGTCAGTCACAACATGCACTCCTGTGTCATAGACATGGATTTAGCTAATTCCAACGATGCTCAACACCGTTTCACGGCCAGACCAGGCCACGATAGCGGACAAGGTGCCTGTGACCATGGCAGGAACGCCTTCTTTCCAGGTGTCCCAGATCAAATGACAGCCAATAGCGCCGATGGATGTGCCAAGAATTGCTAACGCGCCCAAAGTTCCGATCCAGGAACCCTGAAACCAGATCGCGATTGCGCCAAACAATTCAACCACGCCAACCAAGGCCATGATCTGCCGGTTCAGCCCGTATTTGATGAACATCGCCAGTTGGGTCTCGAATATGAACTTCTGCCAGCCGAAGATCTTGATCGAGCTTGCGAAAAGAAAGAAGACGGACAGCAATCCGACGAAAACAGTGATCACATTCATTCCGCAGCCTCCTGAACGGGGAAGGAGAATTCGGCGCCGAGAGCGTCCTGAAACCTCTCCTGCTTGGTGGCTACGGCAGCATTCATTGCGTTGGCCAGAGCGCCAATGTCCGACGGGTCGACAATAGTTCGCAATGGTCTTTTGCCGTAAGGCAGGTTCAACAGATCGGCGATGGCATCGGCAACCATTGCAGGGGACGCCTCAGAAAAGCTTTTTTGCGCCAACCCCATGAAGCGTCCGGCCATCGCTTGTGCTTTTTCCAACGTTGGGCCATATACAGCCATGCGTTCCGGTTCATCCGTTGGCGGCGATTTCTGCATTATACCAGTATCAAATGCGCCGGGTTGAACGATAAGGGATTCCAGTCCCAAAGGGGCGAGTTCAAGAGCATAGGTCTCGGCGACCAGCTCAAGTGCCGCCTTACTGGCCGTGTAATAACCGCTCATTGGCAACGCAAACCTGGACATGTCACTGGTGATGCTGATCACCGTGCCAAAGCCCTGGGCGCGCATATTGGGAAGGACGGCGCGTAGCATGCGAACAGGTCCCAGCACGTTCACATTCAACATGTTCTGAAACCGAGCCGCAGAAATGGTCTCGTTGAGCCCGCCAACATATATCCCGGCATTGTTGATCACGACATCAAGTGGGCCATCCAGCATTAACATCAGATGGGAAATTGCGCTGTCTACCCCGGCGTCACTGCTGACATCCAGTTCAATGGGGAAAATTTGCCCGGATACCGCCTCCAGACTGGCCGCCACTTTGGCGTTTCGCCCCTTCAAAGCGCGCATTCCGGCGAATACAGAATGACCTTCGTCCGCGAGTCTGATGGCCATTTCTTTTCCGAAGCCGCTGCTGGCCCCGGTGATCAGAATATTCATCTGTCTGTTCCTCTTGTGGTCGAGAGGAAAATGGCAATCGATAGACATAATTGGAAATAATCATTATTTCTTTTTAGTATGAATGAAATTGATGGAATTGATCTTAATCTACTGAAATCTTTTCAAGCGCTCATTTCGGAACGGCATGTTGGACGCGCTGCGCAGCGAATGAACGTAACGCAACCTGCCATGAGTCATACTCTGGCAAGGTTGCGCCGCCTGTTTGACGACCCTCTGTTCGTCAGGCAAGGGCGCGAAATGGTGCCAACAGCGCGCACTCTGGACCTTGCGGCACGGTTGAACACCATCCTTTCTGAGATCAGCGTGCTCACTGCACCAGTGACGTTCTCACCTGAAAACACAAGCGCAACTATTCGAATTCATGCCCATGATTTCATTGCAACCAGTTTCCTTGCACACGCAGTTCGGCGTATTCGAGAGCAAGCACCGGGGATCGTATTCGAAATTCACAGTTATTCGGATCACAGCTACCAGAAGCTCGATTCCGGTGATGCCGATTTGATCATTGGCGCAGGACTTCAGGCAAATCCTAAGTTTCTTCAAAAGCTTCTACTGCGCGAGCGCATTGTGTGCCTATTAGACCGAACCCACCCAGCGTTGAACAGCTGGAATGCTGAAACGGTCTTTCTATACCCACATGTCCGGCTGAGTCTCATGACCAAACAAGATGACCCAGTTCACCTTTTTGGCAAAGATCAGGGTTTGCCCCCACGCCAGGTTGGGCTGGTGACAGATAGCCTGCATCTGCAACCGGCCTTCCTGGACGGAACAAATCTAATCGCTTTTGTGCCGGAGACGCTCGCCCAAGCCGCCACCATCAACGGAAATCTAATCACGCGCGATTGCCCTTTCCCCCTGCCGGAATTGGGAATCCGTGCAATTTGGCACGAACGAGACGCACGATCTCCCCTTCTCGGCTGGATCCGTAGCCAGCTGGATGTTTAGAGGCCAGAAAACCGGGGAAATTATCCGCGTCGGCTCACTGCGTGTCGCTCATATTGGTGAGATACTTGGCTGGCGGCTTTTTGAGGTTCATTAGCTACTGAAATTGACATTTTGCGTCGGACTGAATGCATCCCCCGCATTCGAAGTTAGGAACGGCCGTTTTGTTTGGCTAAGCGACCACTCGTAATATTTCAGGGAATGCGCACATAAGCCCGTCTCAAGAGAGCCATGGAGTCGGGAAGTGCCCCCTTTCTTCGTTAAAGCGTCGCATCTGAACGGAACAAGTTGCGGGTATATGTTTAAGTATTTATACGTTGTATAATTATTACCAAGCGGAGAACGCCATGCCAAGCGGACACATCATGATGGCCATAAGCCTTGACGGTTTCGTTGCAAGAAAAGACCATTCGCTCGATTGGCTGAATAAACAGCCCGCTGATAATGAAGACCACGGATTCATCGAGTTTATGAACAGCGTGGATGTTCTTGTTATGGGGACCGGATCACTGCGAACTGTTCTTGGATTTGGTGAATGGCCATATGAGAAACCCGTCGTGGTACTCAGCCGCACCATGACGAAACAGGACATACCTGAGCATCTACACAACAAAATTGAGTTCTCCACTGCTAGCCCCAAAGAGTTGTGGGGAATCTTTCGCAAGCGCGGCTATGAACGCGTATATGTCGATGGCGGTGCAATCATACAGTCGTTCCTTCAAGCCGGGTTTGTACAAGACATGAAGATTTCGTTGGTTCCTATTCTACTGGGTGACGGCATTCGCATTTTCGGTGAATCAGACGGCGATGTTGATCTTGAGCTGATCTCTGCCACACCTTTTCCATCGGGTATGGTCGATCTGGTTTACAAAGTGAAAAGTGCATGACCAAAACACCGTCTGTCGGGCGGCCAAGAAAGTCAGAGGAACGTCTGTCGAAGCAGCTTATCCTGCAAACTGCCCTGCCCATTGTTCAAAAGCAGGGAGCCAGCGCGCTTTCGTTTCGGTTACTGGCGGATAAGCTAAAGGTCACGCCCATGGCGATAACTTACCATTCCGGCAGCAAGCGTAAGCTACTGGCTGACCTGGTTGAAATAGCCTTTGCGAACACGCTTCAGGGCAGCGTTGAAGAAGAAGCAAGCGCGAAAGCGCGTAGCATATTAAGTGCCTACTATCTTCGGGCCTTGCCGAATGCCAACCTGCTGCGCGCAGTTCTGGATGATATCACTCTCATCAGCAAAGACCTGATGGACGTCACAGATAAACTGCGGGCATGTACGCAGGAAATTGACGATGGTGACGAGAACGATGTGCTTTTGCATCTTCTCATCGACTATACGCATGGCTTTGTCCTCTCTGCGTCAAGCGGCGAAAACAACCCGTTAACAGTCGGCGACTTTTTGCGGGGTATCGATTGGGTGCTGGCGCATGCGGCAGGAGGCGCACGTGTCAGCTCAAAATGAGACACTCACGCAATAAGGGATATTGACGCGTCTTGCCTGAAGGACTATCTGCGCCAAACGTATGAGGCGGTACGCCTCACACAACGGAGATTTTATGAAAGAGACCCGGGCCTAACGCCCGTTCCTGGCGACCTACATTCAGGAACACCAACATTGATAGGCACACTCACGCGCGATGCTGAGTGTCCTTTTTGTTGCACTTTCGTAAAATCGAGACATCCCAATGAATATCTCAAAGCACGAGCAACGTGTTTTGCACGAACTCGCCCTTGGCGGGTCGATCCACTTCGAACGACTGGAAAACGGAAAAGTCCATGACGTCACTTGTTATACGCGTGACGGCTATGTGCTGTCCGACTGCACCCTGAGTGTTTTCCAACGCTTGCTGAAAAAGCGCTTTATCCACTCGAAAAACGGCAATCCCTATCGCGCCTCCGCGATGGGGATCAAATCCGTGCGCGCCCAAATGAACCAAAGATAGGAAAGAACCATGAACCAGACAGAAATTGACGCTATTATTGAAATCCACCGGCTGGCCTTTGGAAAAGAAGAAGGAGACGACATCGCTCGGCTCGCTAGAGACTTCCTCCGCCTCCCGGACACAATTTCTATCAGCTCCAAACGCGACGGGAAGATTGTAGGCAACGTGCTGTTTACTCCGTTTAACTTCGTAGATCACCCACACGCGAACTGTTACCTGCTCGCACCTTGCGGGGTGCTACCAGCGTATCAGGGCCACGGCGTTGGGAAAGAGATCATGGAGGCCAGTATTGAACATCTCAATTCCGTCGGCACGGATGCAGTGTTCGTGTTGGGCGTCCCTACGTTTTACCCTCGATATGGGTTTGTCCCGACAGACAAGCAGACGCCATACCCGGACCTGATGTCGACACCAGAGGCGTGGATGGCGCTTGAGTTGACAGAGGGATCTTTGCGGAAACTGAGTGGCAAGACCGTGGCGATCCCACGTTTCATGCAACCTCATTGGTGGGACACTTCACAACACGGGTGAAGTCCACCCGGAATCGTCGCTGAAAAACCGGAGCCCGCACTTCAATATCGCTAGTTGAAGCGCGGGTTCGTTTCGCGTGGTGTGAGTTAGCGAAGCTCGAGATGGACATCACGACCTAAAGTTTTTCTGAGTGCCGCCGTCCTAGCTGAAGCTTTGGAAACACCACTAGGGTCAGGATTCGTAACCAATAGATGACGGTTGCTACGAGTGCGATTGCGGAGAGGAAGACTTTGGGGCAGCGCTCATAACGTGTCGCTACGCGCCTCCAGTGCTTGAGCCTACCAAATATGATCTCGATGCGGTTGCGCCTTTTGTATCGGCGCTTGTCATACTTCACGGTTGTCTTGCGTTGCTTTCGGCCGGGGATGCAGGCGCGTATCCCGTTGTTTTTCATCGCGTCCCGAAACCAGTCGGCATCATAGCCGCGGTCCCCGACCAGCCAGTCGCTATCTGGAATACAGCTCAGTAGCGCTCGCGCACCGAAGTAGTCACTGACTTGGCCAGCGGTGACGAACAGGCTGATCGGTCGCCCTTGGCTGTCACAAATGGAATGCAGCGCTTTTAAAATCAATGCATCCTGACCCTAAGGGACTACCGAAAGTTCAACATGCATGCTGTTTGGCAGCTCGCCAGAACCTTCAATACCAACAAGGCCGCCATGGCCTATCGGCTGGCTGAGATGGAGAAGAAACCCTGCATTCTCGCCGCCTACAGCAAGTCTGGGTATGTTTGGCATATTTCATCTAAGAGCATAGGCCATCAATGGTGGCCACGTCGTATCCTTGACCCGCAGAGCAACGCTTTCAGTATTCTGTTCAACGGCTCTCGGGACCATGCAACTATGTCTGACCTTAAAGCAGATACATGGTTTGATGTACCTGGGGCTGATCCGATCGAAATCGGAGAGCAATCATTTCGAGTGCGCGACGGTCTTGTCATGGCGCTCCTTGTCGCACGCAGCGAGCGAATGCCGGTCGATTGAGCTCGCAAAGACGCCCTTGGGCGAGTTCTTTGTTTTCCTCAAGCGCCGGTCCAACTTCACACCGAGCTTGCTTCCCATGAAGAACGGCGGGCGATGTGCCATCAGGTAGATGTCGGGTGGCTTCCCTGTAGTCACTTTTCGATTTGAGCAGGTCCGCCTGCGTGGCAGTTTGGCCGATGCGATGAAGACACACCAACGCCGAGCCGCCCGTTCAAGACCAACCACCCAACCCGCAGAACTATGGGCGGATTCCGCAAAACTATGGGGTATCCGCAGTTCCGTGGGGATCCCTAGTCATGATCAGAAATCCAGATTCTCAACACTCAAGGCGTTTTTCTGGATGAACTCCCGACGAGGTTCCACGACGTCACCCATCAACTTGGTGAACAGATCATCCGCCTCGACCATGTCATCCACGCGCACTTGCAGCAGCGTCCGCGCATCCGGGTCCAGTGTCGTTTCCCACAGCTGGTCGGGGTTCATCTCACCCAGGCCTTTATAGCGCTGCAAGGACAAGCCCTTTTCACCCTCTTCCAGAATGGCGCGCAACAAGTCCAGCGGACCGTGGATCATCTGGCTGCGATCACGACGGTTCAAAGTGGCCGGAGAGTTGTAGATCTCTTGCAGGCTCTGCGTAAAGCTGCCGGTCTTGCGCGCCTCGCCCGAGCGCAGCATCGGGCCGTCCAGCGTGCGAACTTCTTCGACACCGCGCAGGATACGGGCCAGCCGGATGCCGTGATCCTGTGTGATACGACCCTGCCAACCGCGTTCGTATTCCAACGCAATCAGATCCAACCGTGCGGCGACTTTGTCAGCCACACCTTGCAGATCGGCGTCCACCGCACCCGGCACGAAGGCCCCAGCCACGGCGGCCTGTTCCAGAATATGACGCGGGTAATGCGTTGGAAACGCGTCCAGCACACGTTTCAGCTGACGCGCCTCGTCGACCACGCGGGTCAGGTCCTGGCCGATGATTTCCTCACCCGAGCCGAGTTTCAGAACCGCGCCTTCGACGCCCTGATTGATCAGATAGTCATCCAGAGCGGCCTGATCCTTCAGGTAAACCTCTGACTTACCACGGGAAACCTTATACAGCGGCGGTTGCGCGATATAGAGGTACCCACCCTCGATCAGCTCGGGCATCTGCCGATAGAAGAAGGTCAACAACAGGGTCCGGATATGCGCGCCGTCCACATCCGCGTCAGTCATGATGACGATCTTGTGGTAGCGCAGCTTTTCGATGTTGAATTCATCGCGGCCAATGCCAGTGCCCAGCGCCATGACAAGATTGCCGATTTCCTGAGACGACAGCATCCGGTCGAACCGGGCGCGCTCGACGTTCAGGATTTTACCCCGCAGGGGCAGAACCGCCTGTGTCAGACGGTCCCGGCCCGTTTGTGCAGAACCACCAGCCGAGTCACCCTCGACGAGGAAGACTTCGGTTTTCGAAGGATCTTTCTCGGAACAATCCTTCAGCTTGCCAGCCAGATAGTTCACATCCATCGCCGTCTTGCGCCGGGTCAGCTCGCGCGCCTTTCGCGCAGCTTCCCGGGCCAACGCAGCCTCGATGATCTTGCCAACGATATTCTTGGCCTCGTTGGGATTTTCTTCGAACCACTCGGCCAGTTTTTCATTCATCAGACCTTCGACAGCCGGACGGACCTCGGAAGAAACCAGCTTGTCCTTGGTCTGGGACGAGAATTTCGGGTCGGGCACTTTCACCGACAATACGCAGGTCAAGCCTTCGCGCGCATCGTCCCCGGTGAAGCTGACCTTTTCCTTTTTCGCGATCCCGCTGGACTGCGCATAGTTGTTGATCGTCCGGGTCAAAGCCCCCCGGAACCCAGCCACGTGGGTCCCGCCGTCGCGCTGCGGGATGTTGTTGGTGAATGGCAGCACCGTTTCGTGATAGCTGTCATTCCACCACATGGCGATCTCGACACCGATATCGTCGCGCTCGCCCTTGATATAGATCGGCTCGGGCATGGCCGGCGTTTTGGATCGGTCGAGGTACTTGACGAATTCCTTTACGCCGCCCTCGTAGAACAGCTCGGTTTCCAGCCGCTCGGCAGGGCGCTCGTCGATCAGGATGATCCGCACGCCCGAGTTCAGAAACGCCAGTTCGCGCAGCCGTTTTTCCAATGTCTCGAATGAGTATTCAAGGTTCGAGAATGTATCGGTCGACGCCAGAAACCGCACTTCTGTTCCTGTCCGGTCTCCGCATTCGCCGACAACCTTCAGGTGCTCAGCGGTTTCGCCACCTTCAAACCGCGCCACGTGCTCTTTGCCTTTGCGCCAGACGCGCAGTTCCAACCAATCCGATAGCGCGTTCACCACGGAAACACCCACACCGTGCAGGCCGCCCGACACCTTGTACGAGTTGCTGTCGAACTTACCGCCCGCGTGCAGCTGGGTCATGATGACCTCGGCCGCCGACACGCCTTCTTCCGGGTGGATGTCCACCGGAATTCCGCGGCCGTTGTCGCTGACCGAAACGCTGGAATCCGCGTGAATTTTCACGGTCACATGGTCGGCGTGACCCGCCAGCGCTTCGTCAATTCCATTGTCGACAACCTCATACACCATGTGGTGCAGGCCCGATCCATCATCCGTGTCCCCGATATACATCCCGGGGCGCTTGCGGACGGCCTCTAAGCCCTTGAGAACTTTGATGGAATCTGCGCCGTATTCTTGAGGAGCCTGTGCGTCTTCGGACATTCAGTCAGTACCTATATTATTTTGGTAACTTATACGTTTTCTGGTGGGGATTGTCACGCGATCCCCCAACATTTTGTGTTGGTTCGAGTCGTTTTCCGCCCATACCAATCCACCTCATAACTGGTCGATGTCAGAAGCGATATCCGCCGCGATTTCCAGTGCATCGACATCCTTGCGTTCAGCCGACAACCGAAGCCCCAGAATGTCCGACTGATACCGCGCTGCCAGCCGATCCGGGTCATGTTCAGGCCGGATTTCACCCGCGGCTTGGGCGCTGCGGAACAGGTCGGCGAAACACGCCTTCATTTCCGCCATGTGACGCGCGGCCTGATCCGCAAGCGCATGATCCTTCGCCTGCAACTCGGCATATGTCTTTGCCAGCATGCAGGCCTTTGCCGGGTTTTCGACCGCTTCGATGACCAGACGAGGTTGCGCCTTGAGCGCTTCCTTCGGCCCCAGTCTTTCAGCAAGGGCTTTAAGGCGCGCCACACCTTCTCGCGTGTAACATTCCAACGTCAACGCATAGAGCGCGTCCTTCGACCCGAAAGCCGCGTAGAAACTGCCGGGTTTCAGTTTCAATTCCCGTTCCAGGTCCTTCAACGATGTACCAGCCCAGCCCTGACGCCAAAAGATGTCACGGGCCTTCGCGATCAACGCGTCGCGATCATATGTGGGTTTACGAGGCATCGGCACCACCAATTCTTGAACGTTCGCTCAAATATATACTTGAGTGATCACTCAAGAAACCCTAAATACGACCCATCGCGCCAGAAACAGGAGTTCCGACATGGCCACTTTCCCGTCTCATGACCTCGAATCCGCACCCGAAGCATCCAAGCCGCTGCTGGAAAAGTCCCAGGCCGCCTTTGGCCGTTTGCCGGGCCTGCACAAGGTGATGGCTGAAAGCCCACAGCACCTTGAAGGCTATCAAGTTCTGCACAGCCTGTTCTTGCAGACCGATTTCGACAACGATGAGAAGACCGTCGTCTGGCAGACCATCAATGTGGAAAACGAATGCCATTACTGCGTGCCCGCGCATACCGGCATCGCAAAGATGATGAAGGTATCAGACGAAATCTCTCAGGCTCTGCGCAATGAAACCCCACTGCCTTCGCCCAAGCTGGAAGCGCTGCGCAGCTTAACCCTGCAAGTGATGGAAACCCGTGGCAACCCGACCGAGGAACAGCTTCAGGCATTCTTCGACGCGGGCTATTCGCATCGCGCGGTTCTGGACGTGGTGCTGGGCCTGGCACAAAAAACCATGTCAAACTACGTCAACCACATGGCCAAAACACCGGTCGATGAAGTCATGCGCGGTTTCCTGTGGGCGCGCAAAGTCAACGAACCGGCCTAAGCCGCCACGACCGACCCCTCACTGCCTTCTGTCACGATCAGCGTCTGGGCCCGGTCACCCAACTCCTCAAACAGTTCAGGCCCGGTGCCCGTCATCCAGGCCTGAGCACCCAACGCACAAATCTCGTCATAAAGTGAAGCGCGCCGACCCGCGTCCAGATGAGCGGCTACCTCATCCAGCAATACGATCGGTGGCGCACCCACCATTGCGGCCAAAGCTCGGGCATTGGACAGGATCAATGAAACCAGCAGCGCCTTCTGCTCACCGGTGGAACAATCCTTGGCGGGAACA
>NZ_JBXWSM010000045.1:0-35792 GCF_059613405.1 Ruegeria sp. BHSA118 | reverse complement strand
GTAGGAATGGACGAAATAGGTGTGATCGCCGGATTTCACCCCGTTAAACACCGGGTGATCGCTGTCCAGAACAAGATCGTTCCAGCCCATATGTGGCACTTTCAGCGATGTGTCTGACGGCTCGATCCTGACGACATCGCCGGCAATCCAGTCCAGACCATCCGTTTCGCTGTATTCATGGCCCTTGGTTGCCATCAGCTGCATGCCGACGCAGATGCCCAGAAACGGGCGGCCTTTCTGTTCGACCGCCTCGACCATCGCGTCATAGATGCCCTTGTGACCACGCAATTCTGCAGCGCATGCCGGAAACGCCCCGTCGCCGGGCAGAACCAAGCGATCCGCGCGTGCCACAACATCCGCGTCCGAGGTGACAACAACCTCACCGGCGCCGACCTCTTGCGCCATGCGCTGAAACGCTTTTTCCGCCGAGTGCAGGTTGCCGCTTTCGTAGTCGATAATGGCGGTCAGCATTTACAACGCGCCTTTGGTCGACGGAATCGCGTCTGCCTTGCGCGGATCGGTTTCGACCGCATCCCGCAGCGCGCGGGCAACCGCCTTGAATGCGGCCTCGGCGATGTGATGGCTGTTGAAGCCGTGCAGCTGGTCGATATGCAGCGTGATGCCGCCATGGGTGCTGAGCGCCTGAAAGAACTCGCGCACAAGTTCTGTGTCGAACGCACCGATCTTCTGCGCCGGCAGGTCCACATTCCAGATCAGATAGGGGCGGCCCGACAGGTCCAGCGCACAGCGTACCTGAGCATCATCCATCGGCAGGTGGCATTCGCCATAGCGCCGGATACCCTTTTTGTCACCCAGGGCCTGCGTCAAAGCCTGCCCCAGCGCGATGCCGGTATCTTCGACCGTGTGGTGATCATCAATGTGGTAATCACCCTTGGCGCGGATCGTCATGTCGATCAGCGAATGGCGCGCCAGTTGATCCAGCATGTGATCAAAAAAGCCAACTCCGGTCTGGTTGTCATACATGCCGGTGCCATCCAGATTGATCTCGACCGAAATTTCGGTTTCGGCAGTCTGGCGGCTGATCTTTGCGCTGCGCATGGGCGAATTCCTTTTGCTACAGGCGCGCTTATAGACCCGGATGGGCGACCTATCCAGACCGCTTGACGCGTTCGCTGCAAACTGTTGCAGGGGATTGCACCCGGCTTGGCCCCGTGTCAGCTTGCCAACAACACGAACCGATAGAGTCAAACCATGTCCACCTGCGTTTTCATCCAGATCCGTTGCAAGCCCGGAACCACCTACAAGGTTGCCGAAGATATCGCCCTGCGCGAAATTCATTCCGAGCTGTATTCCACCAGCGGTGAATACGACCTGCTTCTGAAGCTCTACATCCCGGAATCCGAGGATGTCGGCCATTTCATCAACGAACACCTGCTGGTGATTCCCAATATCGAACGCTCGCTGACCACGATGACGTTCAAGGCGTTTTAACCCAGTTCGAATGTGGTGACGCCAAAGACACGGCTCAGATCGATATCCGGCGCGTGGCCGGAATACATCCGGGCCGTTTCAAACACCTTTTCCAACCCCAGCTTTTCGGCCAGCGCAAACGCGGCCGTGTTGGGCAAAGGCATGTCAATGAAAACGGCGTCCTGTGAATGGTGGGGTGGCACGGTCTCCAGCAAACTGGCCAGCAGGGCTTCGGCAATGCTCTCGCGATCTGCAAAAAGCGGCCCGATCTTGTGCCCTGTCCGGCAGGGGCGCAACGTTGCATACCCCTTGATCTGTCCATCCTCGGAATACACGCGGGACACATGGCCCGGCGCGCTGATCCAGCCCTGCAAGAACGCGTCGCGGCGGGCCGGAAAAAGGTGCCGGTCGTAGGCGAACAAAGCCTCGGAGGCCGCCGTCAGGGGCTCAACGCCGGTTGATGGGGTCAGTGCCTGCTGCAACTTCTCCACGGTCGCCGTGAAACGATAGTTGTTATAGGCGAAAGCAAACCCCGAGCTGCGGTAATTGTGTTGCTGATCAACGACCCCATCCAGACCGATGTTGCCCGCATTGCAGTTTGCCAAGGCGTGCCGCCAAATTTCCAGCCCGTGGCCCGATCCGCGAAACTCGGGCCGGACGATGTAAAACCCAAGGAACGCAAACGCTTCATCATACTGAACGACCGAGATGGAAGCGATCATTTCGCCGTTCAGGAACCCCCCGAGAAACCCGCGAGTATCCGTGCCATGGAAGCAACGAGCATCGTGATGCCCCGGGTTCCACCCTTCGCGCCCGGCCCAATCAACGGCCTTTTGCACCTCGTCAACGGTAAGAGGGCGGATGACGTAATCAGACATGGGTGAATCCTGCGTTGGGCGATGCAACCAGAATGACGCAATGTCTTGTGAAGAACCAGCATGTATGGAGAGTTTTGTATCTGGAGCGGGCGAGGCGATTCGAACGCCCGACCCTAACCTTGGCAAGGTTATGCTCTACCCCTGAGCTACGCCCGCATCAGATACATACGTGGTCCGAAGACCTCTCAATGGAGCGGGCGAGGCGATTCGAACGCCCGACCCTAACCTTGGCAAGGTTATGCTCTACCCCTGAGCTACGCCCGCGCCGTTGAGTGAGGAGGGATGTATAAATTCCCACGCGGGGCTGCAAGCGGAAAAACACAAAAAAGAGGAAAAATATTTCGACGGAACCCGGCATCCGGCTCGTTCAATCTCGAACACTGATCAAAAAAGGACACAGGCAGAGGGGCTTTCATGATTTCTGTTGCAGACATGAAGATAATGGCGCTGGCCGCGATGATCTTGCTGGTCACCGCGATGCCGGAATCGGACGATCACGAACGCAATCGGATCACGCCCGTTTTGTTGCAAGCGCCCCATGTGATGACGACGGATCTGACGGGATAACACCCGCCAGCCGAGTTACAGCGCCAGAATCAGGTTGGCGATGGCCGCAACCAGAATGGCCAGGAACGTCAGGCTCATGCCAGCCTGCCGCAGGATGACGATCTGGGGCGTGCGCCCGAATCCGTAAGCGTGCAGCAGACGCCCGGCCAGCAACATCAAGCCCAGTATATGCAAAATAAACCCGCCCGCGCCCTGCAATTCCACCATGGCGATCAGCAAAAGGGCGATAGGGGCGTATTCGGCGCAATTGGAATGTGTCCGTATCGCCTTGATCATCAATTTGCTGCCCCCATCCCCGACCGAGATTTTGTCGCTGCGGCGCTGAAGGATCACTTTGACGCTGAGTGCCACGTAAAGAATAGCGATCAGGGCCGCATAGATCGGGGTGATAGCAAGCATGGTGGGTCTCCGTTCCGGCATAGAAAAAGGGCCGCGTGGTTTCCCGCGCGGCCCTTTGAACTGTAACCGGTTCGGCAGCTTATTCCAGCTCGACCAGAAGGTCCTTTGCGTCAATCTGGCCTCCGGGCTGAACATGAACGGCCTTGACGGTTGCATCGCGCTCGGCGTGGATGCCGGTTTCCATCTTCATCGCCTCGATGGTCAGCAACATATCGCCTTGCTTGACCTGCTGGCCCGCTGTTACGGCGACGGTGGCAACAACACCGGGCATCGGCGCACCGACATGATCCGGGTTGCCGACCTCGGCCTTGGGCCGCGCCTGCGTGGTCGAGGTGACCAACCGGTTCGGAACCCGGATCACGCGCGGTTGGCCGTTGAGTTCAAAGAACACTTTGACCTCGCCCTTTTCATCGGTCTCACCAATCGCCTGACAGCGGATTTCCAGCGTTTTGCCTGGATCGATTTCCGCCGTGATCTCTTCGCCCGGCTCCATCCCGTAGAAGAAGGTGCGCGTTGGCAGGGTGCGGACCGGACCGTAGACCCGGTGGCGACCCATGTAGTCCAGGAACACCTTGGGATACATCAGATAGCCGTTCAGATCCTCGTCATCGACCTCTTTGCCTTCCAGCTGCTTGGACAGTTCGGCGCGAGTGGCTTCAAGATCGACCGGGGGCACATCCTTGCCGGGTCGCTGCGTGTTGGGAACCTCGTCTTTCAGCACCTTCTTGATGATGGTCTCGGGGAACCCGCCCGGAGGTTGACCCAGATTGCCGCGCATCATGTCCACGACCGAATCGGGGAAGGCCACGTCGGTATTCGGGTCCTCGACCTGTTCACGGGTCATGTTCTGGCTGACCATCATCAGCGCCATGTCGCCAACGACCTTGGAAGACGGCGTGACCTTGACGATGTCACCGAACATCTGGTTCACGTCGGCATACATCTGCGCCACTTCGTGCCAGCGTTCTTCCAGACCCAGGCTGCGTGCCTGCGCCTTGAGGTTGGTGAACTGACCGCCCGGCATTTCGTGCAGATAAACTTCGGACGCCGGGGCCTGAAGGCTGGATTCAAAGGCCGCATACTGGCCACGCACAGCCTCGAAGTAATCGCTGATTTCACGGATGGCCTTGATGTCCAACCCGGTGTCGCGGTCGGTATGGCGCAGCGCCTCGACCACCGTACCCAGCGTCGCCTGGCTGGTGTTGCCCGAGAAGCTGTCCATCGCGCAGTCAACTGCATCCACGCCCGCCTCGGACGCGGCCAGAATGGTCGCGCTGGCAATACCGGCGGTGTCATGTGTGTGGAAATGGATCGGCAGCCCAACTTCTTCTTTCAGCGCCCGGATCAGGATCTTGGCCGAGGCCGGTTTCAGCAGGCCCGCCATGTCCTTGAGGCCCAGAATATGCGCGCCGGCGTCGCGCAGTTCTTTCGCCATGCCGACATAATATTTCAGGTCGTACTTGGCGCGATCCGGGTCAAGAATATCGCCAGTGTAACAGACGGTACCTTCGCAAATCTTGCCGCTTTCGACGACCGCATCCATCGCAACACGCATGTTTTCGACCCAGTTCAGCGAGTCGAAGACGCGGAATACGTCAATTCCTGTCGCCGCCTGACGCACGAACTCCTGCACCACGTTGTCTGGGTAGTTCGTATAGCCCACGCCGTTTGCGCCGCGCAGCAGCATCTGGGTCATCAGGTTCGGCATCGCCTCGCGCAGGTCCCGCAGGCGCTGCCACGGGCATTCCTGCAAGAACCGATAGGCCACGTCGAAAGTCGCGCCGCCCCAGCACTCGACCGAGAACAGCTGCGGCAGGTTCGCCGCGTAGGTGGGGGCTACCTTGATCATGTCGATCGAGCGCATCCGGGTCGCCAGCAGCGACTGGTGCCCGTCGCGCATGGTGGTGTCGGTGATCAGCAGTTGGCGCTGTGCTTTCATCCAGTCGGCCACCGCCTGCGGGCCTTTCTGCTCCAGCAGGTTGCGGGTGCCCATCTGCGGTTCGGCTTTCAGTGCTGGGGGCCTGGCCTCCTTCAGGTCAGCACGCGGTTCCGGGCGATCCTTGGTTTCGGGATGCCCGTTCACGGAGATGTCCGCGATATAGGTCAGAACCTTGGTGCCGCGGTCGCGCCGCTTCTTGAAGGTGAACAGCTCGGGCGTCGTGTCGATGAACTTGGTGGTGTATTCGTTCGACAGGAAGGTCGGGTGCTTCAGCAGGTTGATGACGAAATCGATATTTGTCGAAACCCCGCGGATGCGGAACTCGCGCAGGGCGCGGTCCATCCGGGAAATCGCCTTTTCGGGCGTCGGGGCCCAGGCTGTGACTTTGGTCAGCAGCGAGTCATAAAACCGGGTGATCACCCCGCCGGCATAGGCCGTGCCGCCATCCAGACGAATGCCCATACCGGTGGCCGAACGATAGGCGGTGATCCGGCCATAGTCGGGGATGAAGTTGTTCTGTGGGTCCTCGGTGGTGATCCGTGTCTGCAACGCGTGGCCGTTGAGCTGGATGTCCTTTTGGCTGGCCATGCCGGTCGCCTCGGCCAGCGTCTTGCCCTCGGCGATCAGGATCTGTGCCTGCACGATGTCGATGCCGGTGACTTCTTCGGTCACGGTGTGTTCGACCTGCACGCGCGGATTGACTTCGATGAAGTAGAACTTGCCGGTGTCCATATCCATCAGGAACTCGACCGTGCCGGCACATTCATAATTCACATGGGCGCAGATCCTGCGGCCAAGCTCACAGATCTCGGCGCGCTGTTCATCGCTCAGATACGGGGCTGGGGCGCGTTCCACGACCTTCTGGTTCCGGCGCTGGACCGAACAGTCACGTTCGTACAGGTGATAGATTTCACCGTGCTTGTCGCCCAGGATCTGCACCTCGACGTGGCGCGCACGAATGATCATCTTTTCCAGATAACCCTCGCCATTGCCAAATGCGGCTTCGGCCTCGCGACGGCCTTCCAGCACTTTCTCTTCCAGCTCTTCTTCCGACTGGATCGGGCGCATGCCGCGCCCGCCGCCGCCCCAGGACGCCTTGAGCATCAGCGGGTAGCCGATTTCGGCGGCCTCCTTGCGGATCGCGTCCATGTCATCGCCCAGAACTTCGGTGGCAGGAATGACCGGAACACCTGCTTTGATGGCTACGCGTCGCGCGCTGGCCTTGTCGCCAAGCGCGCGCATGGTTTCCGCCTTGGGGCCGATGAAGGTGATGCCGTTCTTGACGCAGGCATCGACGAAATCCGGGTTTTCGGACAGCAGGCCATATCCCGGATGAATCGCGTCGGCACCACATTGCTTGGCAACACGGATGATCTCGTCGATCGAAAGATAGGCGGCAACCGGCCCCATGCCTTCACCGATCTGATATGCCTCGTCCGCCTTGAACCGGTGCAGGCCCAGTTTGTCTTCTTCAGCGTAAACGGCGACGGTTCGTTTTCCCATCTCGTTTGCTGCGCGCATGACGCGGATGGCAATCTCGCCGCGGTTGGCGATCAGGATCTTGTTGAAGTCTGTCATGATAGGTCCCGGTCTTTTGTGTATGGGCGTCTTATTGGGCGGAGAATACGCGCAGGTATATCCGTTCTTCTGGGTAGAACCGGCATGTTATCGCTCGCAAACGCCCTATGATCGCAGCGCCCTTATACTTTTGCTGCGCCGCAGCATCAAATGTTTAACGTTAACTCTCAGTCTGACACAGGCTTGCCAGGCCCATCTGGCCCATATTTGCATGCAGGTCCTGCCTGAGAATCTCGATGACATGTGCAGGCCCCCGCGCGCCAAGTGCCGCAAGACCATACAAAAAAGCCCGCCCGAGCATGACGAAATCTGCGCCCAGTGACATGGCCCGCAAGATATCCAGACCGCCTTCGACACCACTGTCGAAGATCAGAGGCAGGCGGGTCGCATCCCGGACAGAGGGAAGAACCTCAATGCTGGCCGGGGCCGCGTCGAACTGACGACCGCCGTGATTCGACACCCACAAGGCGTCGACGCCAACCTGTTCCAGCCTGCTCGTATCCTCTGGTCGCAGGACGCCTTTCAGAACAAGCGGCCCGTCCCAATGGTCGCGCAGCCATTTGACATAGTCCAGATCCGGCGAGGTTCGAAGCAGATAACCGATATGAGCCGTGGGCGGCAGATTCCCGGGATTTTCGATATATTTGTCCAGTGTTCGCATGTGCGGCACACCGTTGCGCAGCATGCCCATTGCCCAGGCGGGTCTCTGGGCGATCTGCGCCAGAATGCGCGGGGTCAGCTTTGGCGGTTGCCGCAGGCCCGATCGTGTCTGCCTTTCCCTGCGCGATGCGACGGGAACATCCGCGGTGAGGACCAGGGTTTTGAACCCGGCCTTGCGGACCCGGTTCAGCAGGTCCTTTCGAATATCCGGATCCCGGGGCGGGTAAAGCTGAAACCAGGCATTGTCCCCAAGATGCGGTGCCATGTCTTCGGGGCTTTGGCTGGCTACCGTCGACAGGGTATAGGGAATACCCGCTTTTGCGGCCGCGCTGGCAAGCAGCTGCTCGGCGCGGGGCCAGACCAGCCCGGACATTCCGATCGGCGCGATTCCGAACGGCAGCGGATACGAAGCGTCGAGAAACGTCTTTGACGTATCAAAGTCCAGCTCGCCATGCAGAATCGAGGGGCAGAGGCGCACGTCATCCAGCGCCTGGCGGTTCCGGTGCAGTGTCGTTTCAATCCCGGTTCCACTGTCGATATACTCCCACACGAAATGCGGCAGGCGACGGCGCGCACGGTGTTTCAGATCCGGTATGCCGGGATAGGTGCTGTGCAAGTCCATGCAGATTGATCCGACCTGCCATGCGATTCGGCAAGTTTTTTAAGCTGCATCCTTAGGTGGTTGCCGGTTTTCAGGCGGCGTATTTTGGGTCTGGTTCCTGGCACCGCTTGCGACATGCACCTGGTTGCGCCCCTTGTCCTTGGCGACATAAAGCGCATCGTCTGCCGCGCGCATCAGGTCCTGCGGCATGGTGCCGTGGGCCGGGTAATGTGCGACCCCGACCGATATCGTAATGCGCGGCAACGCCTTCTCACCATACCGTACGGTTACGGCTTCAACCGCCTCGCGCAGTTGTTCGGCGCGGGTCATGGCATCTTCGGGGCTGTTGTCAGGCAGGATCAGCATGAACTCTTCACCACCGATGCGGCAGGCGACTTCATCCCGGTCGCACCCTTGTTCCAGGGCGGCGCCGACGGCGCGCAACACCATGTCGCCCGCATCATGCCCATGAGTATCATTAAACTTCTTGAAGTGATCCACGTCCACGGCGATCAGGCTCAGTGCGGCGCCCGTCTGTTGGCTGCGGCTGATGGATTTGCGCAGCGTCTCGGTCATATGGCGGCGATTGAACAGCCCGGTCAGGGGGTCTCGTACCGATTGGTCGTGAAGCTGATCCCGCATGCGGACATTGGCGATCGCCATACTGATCTGTTCGGCGCATAATTGGGCCAGTTTGCGGCTCTTGTTGAAGCAGTCTTCGCGCCCCTCAAGTGCCCGCAGATGCAAAAGACCAACGGTTTCGCCATGGGCCAGAATGGGAAAGCAGAAATAGGGTCGCCCGTCATGCGGTTCGGCGTGTTCGCAGACAAAATCAATCTCGGATGCGCCGAACTCGTAGGTCCGGCCGCGCCGCAAGCCCCAGCAACCTTCGGGGTGAATGTGGGATTTATGAGTTCCACCGTTCCAGCTGGCGCAGCCATCCAGCACATCGCGTGAGTTTGAGTAGACATACACGCTGCCTTCGGCCTCTGGCAGGATGTGGGTCATGAAGCGAGACACCATGTCGAAGAGTTCATCCAGCGACCGGCTTGATTGCAGCCATTCGTTCAATTCACCCAGCAGGCGGACCTCTCGGGCCAGGCGCAGCTGTTCGTCCATCAGCTCCCTCTCTTTCTGGGCCCGTTTGCGCAGATCAAGAACCTGACGACGGTTGGTGCGATGGACCATCAGGATGACTGTCGTCAGCGCCAGCAGGGCGACCCCGCTCAGCAGCGCCAGAGACAGGCGAACGCGCGTGATGAACAGGTTCCGCAGGTCGGTTATGTCGGAATAGAACTCGATCGCGCCCAGGAACGTCGCGTCCTTGATGATCGGCGAATAGACCTCGGCCACATGGCGGCTGCTCAGTTCCGTATCCCGGGAATTGTCGACAACAAAGGAATCAACTTCGGTAATCGGCTTCTCTTCGTGTTTGTAATAAAGCCCTCCGGCGGCGACGATCGACTGGAAATAGGATTTCGTATTCACGAACCCGACGTCGTTTGCGCGGGTCGACCAGAACACCTGCCCCGAAGCATCAAACAGCTTGAAGCGGTAAATGTCCGTGGTTTCGGGCAGTAGCTCCAGAAACTCCTCGTCATGCTCAGTCAATGCGTGAAAACGGAATGTCTGTTCAAGATCGTTCAGATGGCTTTCGACCTGGCGGCTCATCCGCATCGCGTTTTTTCGCAGGTCTGCTTCCAGCATGCGATCAACCACTGGCGCCGGGGCGGCATAGATCCCCCAACCCGCTGCTGCCGTCAGCACGAGCAGCATCAGGGCCACGCCCATCATTTTAAGCCTTGAGGACTGACCCGTCAGTTCCGCCTGTTTCATATGTCCGCTCCCACAACACTCTGCCAAACATCCCAGTCAGGATTTGACAGAGAGTTAACGGCGGTGCAGGGCGGTGGCGTGTTTGTTTAGAATTGAACGTAAAAAGAAGTGCGAAAAGTCTGTGAACAAGCCGTGAACAAACTCTTTCCCTTCGCGCTCATCCGGCGTAGTTTGGGGCCATGAGCAGTTTTGACGAAATGGACGCCTTCGAGGGCGCATCGCTGTCGGCGCGGGCCATGGCCGTGCGCCCTTCGCCCTATCTGGATGAGCTGAACCCGGCGCAACGGGACGCAGTCGAGCGTCTGGATGGCCCGGTCTTGATGCTGGCAGGTGCCGGGACGGGCAAGACCAAGGCTTTGACCGCGCGGATCGCGCATCTTCTCAACACCGCGCGCGCGCGTCCGAATGAGATTTTGTCGGTAACCTTCACCAACAAGGCCGCGCGCGAGATGAAGGAGCGGGTTGGCCGCCTGCTTGGACAGCCCGCCGAGGGGATGCCGTGGCTGGGTACCTTTCATTCGATTTGTGTCAAACTGCTGCGCCGCCATGCGGAACTGGTCGATTTGAAATCGAACTTCACCATTCTGGACAGCGACGACCAGCTGCGCCTGCTCAAGCAGTTGGTGCAGGCCGCAAATGTCGACGACAAACGCTGGCCTGCGCGGATGTTCCTGGGAATCATCGATGACTGGAAAAACCGTGCGTTGACGCCCGACAAGGTGCCTGCGGCGGATGCCGGGGCCTATAACAACAAGGGCATTGAGCTGTATGCCCAATATCAGACCCGCCTGCGCGAGCTGAACGCGGTGGATTTTGGTGACCTGCTGCTGCACATGGTCACGATTTTCCAGACCCACCCGGATGTTCTGGAACAATACCAGCGCTGGTTCCGCTTTATCCTCGTGGACGAATATCAGGATACCAACGTCGCCCAGTACCTGTGGTTGCGCCTGCTTGCGGGGGGGCACAAGAACATCTGCTGCGTCGGCGATGACGACCAATCAATCTATGGCTGGCGCGGGGCCGAGGTGGGCAACATCCTGCGGTTCGAAAAGGACTTTCCCGGAGCCTACGTGGTGCGGCTGGAGCAGAACTATCGCTCGACCCCGCATATTCTGGCGGCTGCGTCGAACGTCATTCGCGGCAATGAAAACCGTCTGGGCAAAGAGCTGTGGACCGAAGCCGAGGAAGGCCACAAGGTCAATCTGATCGGCCATTGGGATGGCGAGGAAGAGGCCCGCTGGATCGGCGAGGAAATCGACGCGATGCAGGGCGGTACGCGCGGTATTCGCCCGATGAACCTGGATGAGATCGCCATTCTCGTCCGTGCCAGCCACCAGATGCGCGCCTTCGAGGACCGGTTCCTGACCATCGGTCTGCCTTACAAGGTGATCGGCGGCCCGCGATTCTATGAGCGGATGGAGATTCGCGATGCCATGGCCTATTTCCGGCTGGTGGTCAGCCCCGAGGATGATCTGGCCTTCGAGAGAATCGTGAACACCCCGAAGCGCGGCCTGGGCGACAAGGCGCAGCAAACCATCCAGATGGCCGCGCGCGAAAATGGGGTTTCACTGGTCGAAGCGGCTCGGATTGCCGTCGATAACGGGCTGATCAAGGGCAAGGGCGGCAAGGCGCTGCGCGAACTGATCGACGGTCTGGCGCGATGGAATGCGATGACGCGTGGACCGCGGATCGAGGTGGACGACGATTCGGTGATCGATGACGGTTCGCCCATGCGGTTCGGCGCGCCCGAGCATACGCATATCGAACTTGCGCAGATCATTCTCGACGAATCCGGCTATACCGCCCACTGGCAAAACGACAAGACGCCCGAAGCGCCGGGGCGCCTTGAAAACCTCAAGGAACTGGTCAACCAGCTGGACAATTTCGAAAACCTGCAAGGGTTTCTGGAACATGTCAGTCTGGTCATGGACAATGAACAGGACAGCGACGGGGCCAAGGTTTCGATCATGACCCTTCACGCGGCCAAGGGGCTGGAGTTTCCAGTTGTCTTCCTGCCGGGCTGGGAAGACGGGCTGTTCCCCTCGCAACGCTCGATGGACGAATCCGGGCTCAAGGGGCTCGAGGAGGAACGGCGGCTGGCCTATGTCGGCATCACCCGTGCCGAAGAAGTGTGCACCATTTCTTTTGCCGCCAACCGGCGGGTGTTCGGGCAATGGCAGAACTCGATGCCATCCCGGTTCATCGACGAATTGCCGGAAGATCACGTTGAGGTCCTTACGCCTCCGGGTCTCTATGGCGGCGGCCAGCCGGCTGCGGGCATTGAAACCCGCGCGGCCGAAGCGAATGTCTATAACTCACCGGGCTGGAGACGGATGCAGGCGCGCCAGGGGCAATACGGTATGTCGCAGCCGCGCGAATCCCGCAACACGGTGATCGACGCGACCGCCGTGGCCAGTTTTACGCTGGGGGAACGGGTGTTCCACCAGAAATTCGGCTATGGCGCGGTTGTCGGGATCGAGGGCGACAAGGTCGAGGTTGATTTCGACAAGGCAGGCACAAAGAAAGTGGTCTCGCGTTTTCTGACCAACAAGGATGACGTCCCGTTCTGAGGCGTCATATCCCTTCGACCAGAACCAGATTGGTCGAGGCGGTAGCTTGCCGGATCTTCGCCAGCTCGATGTAATCAGGGTCGTCTTTCCAGGCTTTCGCCGCGGCAAGGTCCGGAAACTCCATCAGCACAATGCCACCTTCGGGCCAATCGCCTTCGATCCGTTCGATCGGTTTCGATGAGACCGTGAGCAAGCGGCCTTTGTGGCGGTCGAAGATCGGCATGAAACCCGCCAGATAATTCTGGTACCCATCCGGGTCGTGGATGTCGATCTGCGCGATGAAATAGGCGGCCATTGTTTCCTCCGGATCAGAAATCAGAGGGTCATCTTACACCGGTGTCAGAAAAACAAAAAAACGGCGGTTCCCAGGGAGGAGGAAGGGGAACCGCCGTCTTGTCAACATCAGAGCAGGGAGGAGGAGAGCCCCGATGTATTCGAACCCGGGTTTGAGCCCGGTATGGAGAAGACGCGGCGACGTCAGGGAGGAGGAAGGCGTCGCCGCGCGCTTTCAACATCAAGGCAGGGAGGAGGAGAGCCTCGATGTATCAGGATCCGGCGGGTTGAGGCCGGTATATGGTGCGGCAACGTCAGGGAGGAGGAGAGACGTTGCCGCTGATAACAGACCCTAAGGGAGGAGGAAGGGCCTGATCTCGGTATTCGTGGCGCGCTTATTGCGCGATGTGATCGTTGGCGGCCTGCATGGCCACCCGACGGATCATGGAACGATGCAGGCCCAGATCGGCCAGTTCACGGTCCGACAGTCCTGCCAGCTCATTGACGGTCTGGCGATACATACGATAGCGGGCAAAACGCGCCTTTGCGTTTTCGACCAAAGTTGCGATTCCAAACGCCGGTGCGCTCTTCGAGGCTGTATGTGTGCTTGCGACTGCCATGCTCATCATCCGTATTTATTTGCTTTGCCGATTACGTTCGGCCCTTGCTTGAGGTTGAAAATAGGCAAATGCTGCGATTGCACAATAGCTCGCGTTGTCAATGCTGCTATGCAGCAAGCGCATAGATTGGTTCAGTTTTTTCCTTCAACTCGAAATGCGCCTTGAAACATTGGGCCTTCCCTTGGGTCACGTGTGACAGCGGAAACATGGCCTTCCGACGGCTTGCCCTTTAATTGAGCGGTGTTGGCTGGAATTTGTGCGCAATAAAACCATTCAAGACGTGCGTGTGACCGAAGCGCCAGGCAAGGCGTGGCGTTTCAGCTATTCCCTGATGCACGATTTGCCAGTTTCGCAGGTCGCAGAGCAAACTGCCCGAACGCCACGGGATTTCATGGGCCAATGTGGTTGTCGGGGGGAAGTCCTGCCGAAATTGCGCTCGAAGTGCAAATGATTCTGCGAGATCGCTGCCCAAAGATGCCGGGTTTTTTCACCCTGAATGGTAATTCTTCAGATATTCTGGGAAATCGTGGGAAAAAATGCTGACTGAAAATCGTCTATATCTAGGGGGCTGTGCGGAACTGTCTCCTACAATTGGTGTCGTTGTGCTTAAATTTCATGATGATATTGTTATTGGAGCGTGATTCATGGAACACGATCCGCAAAATTCCTGTTGATTTCCATGAATTCCCATGGCATCCCTAATACATCCGATGAGGACGAGGCAGCAGGGGCACCAAACGACCCCGACCAAAAATAATCAGGTTTCATACAGGCATCTCGCTTTCATCAATCAAGAGATCCGGCGCGCGGGCGAGCAGACATCCCCCCAGGTGGCGCGTGCAGCTGGACATCCCGCACAGCGGGTCAATGCGGCGGGTTGATCAGTGGCAGCAGATCAACCCGCCGTTTTTCATCCGGGGGGAACGCGAATTTCAAGTGGGGCGCAAGCGAAAGGGACAGTCGTCTTGGCGCGCAGGTTCAGAGGTGAAAGCCACCACAAGGTGGATACGAAGGGCAGGGTATCGATCCCGGCCTCGTTTCGCCGCGTGCTTGAAACGTCCGATCCCAACTGGCAGCCCGGCGACAACCCAGAGCTTGTGATCGTCTACGGGGATCATCGCCGCAAATACCTGGAATGCTACACGATGGAGGCGATCGACGAGGTCGATACCAAGATCGATGCGCTGCCACGCGGCGCGATGAAGCGCAAGATGTTGCAACGCCTGTTCCATGGGCAGTCCTTCCCGACCAATGTCGATGAAACCGGGCGGCTGGTTCTGCCGGCAAAGCTGCGCAAGAAGATCGGTCTTGAGGGCGAGGCGTTTTTTATCGCCGCCGGGGATACTTTTCAGATCTGGAAGCCCGAGACCTACGAATCCGAGGAACTGGCGGCGACCGAGGAATGGCTGGACGGCCTTGGCGACGATGTTGATCCATTGGAATTCCTCGATGAAGTCGAGGACGGGTGACGGCATGGCGGCCGCGGATCACCCACAACCGGACGCTCCTCACATCCCTGTTTTGCTGCGCCCGCTCTTGGCGGCGGTGGCGCCGGTCACGGGCGTCTGGCTGGACGGAACCTTCGGCGCAGGCGGGTACACCCGCGGATTGCTGGAGGCCGGGGCCGACAAGGTGATCGGCGTGGATCGCGATCCCTTGGCTTTTGAGATGGCGTCAGACTGGGCGGGC
This sequence comes from Ruegeria sp. BHSA118, assembly GCF_059613405.1. Taxonomy (NCBI): domain Bacteria; kingdom Pseudomonadati; phylum Pseudomonadota; class Alphaproteobacteria; order Rhodobacterales; family Roseobacteraceae; genus Ruegeria; species Ruegeria sp. BHSA118. The sequence continues at coordinate 20,748 of NZ_JBXWSM010000045.1, read as the reverse complement.
GCCTATGGTGATCGGCTGGTGATGCAGCCCGGCGTGTTCTCTCGTATGGATGAATATGCGCAGAACCTGGACGGCGTTGTTCTGGACCTTGGCGTTTCCTCGATGCAACTGGACCAGGCCGACCGCGGGTTTTCCTTCATGAAGAATGGTCCTTTGGACATGCGCATGAGCCAAGATGGCGAAAGCGCCGCCGATCTGGTCAATACCGCGACCGAGGCGCAACTGGCCGACATCCTGTTCCACTATGGTGAAGAGCGCGCCAGCCGCCGGATTGCCAGGGCGATCGTCAAAGCGCGCACGGAAGAGCCGATCACCACGACCCTGCGCCTGGCCGAGATCATCGAATCCTGCCTGCCGCGTCCGAAACCGGGGCAATCCCACCCGGCCACGCGCAGCTTTCAAGGGCTGCGGATCGCCGTGAATGCAGAATATGAAGAGCTGTTTCAGGGTTTGATGGCCGCTGAACGTGCTTTGAAGCCCGGCGGGCAGCTGGCCGTTGTCACTTTTCACTCCATTGAAGACCGAATGGTGAAACGGTTTTTCCAGTCCCGCGCGGGCAAGACGGGGCGCGCGAACCGCTATGCGCCCGAGATTGAACAGCGACAGCCGCAATTCACATTGAAGACCCGCAAGGCGGTGGGGCCTGACGAACAGGAATTGCAGGAAAATCCGCGCGCGCGATCGGCCAAGCTGCGCGTGGCGATCCGAACCGATGCTCCGGCGGGGGAAATTGAAGCGCGGGCCATCGGGATGCCGCAACTGGGGGGAAGGGCAAGATGAAGAGTGTTTTGTATGTGTTGACTGCTCTGTCCGTGTTCGGGTTGGCGTTGTGGGCCTATCAGGAAAACTACCGAACCCAGCAAGTGGTAAAGGAAACCCAGTCTTTGCAGCGCGAGATCGGAATGGCGCAGGTGCGACTGGCCGTTCTGAACGCGGAATGGGCCTATCTGAACCGCCCGGACAGGCTGCGTGAACTGGCCGACCTGAACTTTGAACGCCTTGGTCTGCTGCCGTTGCGGGCCGAGCAGTTCGGACGTGCGGATCAGATCGCCTATGCCGAAGACCCGGACCTGCCCGTCGTTGATCCGATTGAATTGCAGGCCATCACCGACATTCAGGCTTTGGGCGAGGTGCAGATTCCATGACACGCACCCCTCTGCGCCCCCTGGCCCGAATCCTGGATGCCCGCGCCAAGGGCGAAAACCCCAAGGCAATCGAGCGTGAGAACATCCGCAAGCGCCACGAAGAGATGAAGGATCGCGCCCGCGCCCGCGCCGAAGGGCGTCTGCTGGTGCTGGGCCTTTTCTTCTTCTGCGCTTTTTCAGTCGTCGGTGTTCGCATGGGCATGTTGGCAACCTCGGAAGCACAAGAGCCTCTGGCCAGCGCGCCGGGAGCAGCGATTGCCATGCAGCGCGCCAACATCGTCGATCGCGAAGGGCGCATACTGGCCACCAATCTGGATACCTATTCCGTTTACGCGCAGCCCCCATTGATGATCGACCCCGTCGCCGCCGCAGACCAGTTGGTTGCGATTTTTCCTGATCTGGACAAAGAGCGGCTGATCAAGGACTTCACCGGCAACCGCAAATTCCTTTGGATCAAGAAACGCATCTCGCCCGAACAGAAGCAGGCCGTGCACGACATCGGTGATCCCGGCATCCTGTTCGGCCCGCGTGAAATGCGGCTTTACCCCAACGGGCGGCTGGCCGCTCATATCCTGGGCGGGGCCGGTTTTGGGCGTGAAGGCGTCAGCGCCGCCGAAGTGATCGGCGTGGCCGGCGTGGAAAAGCAGTTCGACGATTATCTGCGCGATCCGGCCAACGGCAACCAACCTCTGCAACTGTCGCTGGACCTGACGATTCAAGCCGCAGTTGAACAGGTCCTTTACGGCGGTATGAAGATCATGAACGCCAAGGGGGCTTCGGCCGTTCTGATGAACGCGCATACGGGCGAGGTTGTTTCAGCTGCGTCGCTGCCTTCTTTTGATCCGAATGACCGTCCGCGCCCGCCGACCTCGGGGTTTGATCCCTCGGACAGCCCGCTGTTCAACCGTTATGTTCAAGGCGTGTATGAACTGGGGTCGGTCTTCAAGATTTTCACCGCTGCGCAGGCGGTTGAACTTGGGCTGGTAAACTCGAACACCATCATCGATACATCCGGCCCGATGAAGATCGGGCGCTTCCCGATCGGAGAGTTCAACGGCAAGAATTACGGCAAGATCAGCGTGGCGGATGTGATCGTCCACAGCTCGAACCGTGGTACGGGGCGTCTGGCCTTGCAAATCGGGGCCAAACGGCAGCAGGAGTTCCTGGACGCGCTTGGCATGTTCGATCCGACCCCGTTCGAAATTGTCGAGGCCAAGGGCGGTATGCCGCTGAAGCCGAAGAAATGGGGCGAGCTCAGTACCGTGACAATTTCTTATGGCCATGGCCTGTCGACCAGCCCGATGCATCTGGCCGCCGGATACGCGGCGATTGCCAATGGCGGGCATTACGTCAGCCCGACCATTCTGCGCCGGAACGGCCCGCAATACGGGCCTCGTGTCATGTCGCAGAACACTGCACGGCAGGCGCAGAAGATGCTGCGCAAAGTGGTAACGGACGGCACCGCCAGTTTCGCCGAGGTCAAGGGCTATGACGTGGCGGGCAAGACCGGTACGGCTGACAAGCCCAAACCGCGCGGCGGGTACTATGATGACAAGGTCATTGCCACCTTCGCGACGATCTTCCCGGCCTACGATCCGCAATACGTTCTGATCGTGACGTTGGACGAACCTTCGATCGTGGCCTACGGTGAAAAACGCCGCACGGCCGGTTGGACTGCCGTGCCAGTTGCCGCCGAACTCATCGGCCGCGTCGCACCGTTGTTGGGGTTGCGTCCCCGGCTTGAGCCTGAGGCGGGCGCTGCTATAACGCTGACCTCAAACTAGGCTGTCCGGCAAGAGGTGGGTCATGGGCACAAGGACGAAGAAACTCAGCCAGCTGGCCCTGACCGCAAGAGAGGGCGCAAACCCGGATATCACTGGTCTGGCCGTTGACAGCCGCGAGGTGAAAGAGGGCTTCCTGTTTGCCGCGCTGCCTGGGTCCCGCGTTCATGGCGCAGAGTTCATCCAGTTTGCCCTGCGCATGGGGGCCGCTGCGATCCTGACCGATGCCGAAGGGGCAGAGATCGCCGAGGCCGAACTGGCAGCCTCGGACGCAGCGCTGGCCGTGGTGGAAGACCCGCGTCAGGCGCTGGCCGGGGCCGCGGCGCTGTGGTTCGGCGCGCAACCGCAAACCATCGTGGCCGTCACGGGAACAAACGGCAAGACATCTGTTTCCACCTTCGTTCGGCAGATCTGGTCCGCGCTTGGACACGCCGCCGTCAATCTCGGCACCACCGGGGTCGAAGGTGCGTGGACAGCGCCGCTGGCCCATACCACGCCCGAGCCGATCACCTTGCACCGCTGTCTGGCCGAGGCGGCCGAGAACGGCGTGACCCATGCCGCAATGGAGGCCTCGTCCCACGGCCTTGAACAGCGCCGCCTGGATGGCGTGCACCTGACAGCCGCCGGTTTCTCGAATTTCACGCAGGACCATCTGGATTACCACGAAACCTTCGAGGCCTATTTCAACGCAAAGGCCGGTCTGTTCGACCGGGTTTTGCCGCAGGATGGAACGGCCGTCGTCAACCTGAGCGATCCGAAAGGAGCCCAGGTCCGGCGGATCGCCGAGATGCGCGGCCAGTCGGTGCTGACGGTGGGGCTGGGCGATGCGGACCTGTGTCTGATCAACCAGCGGTTCGATGCCACCGGGCAGGATCTGCGCTTTGCGTGGCAGGGCCGAACATTCCAGACCCGCCTGAACCTGATCGGAGGGTTCCAGGCCGAAAACATCCTGCTGGCCTGCGGGCTGGTGATTGCTGCGGGCGACAGCCCCGAACGGGTCTTTGAAACGCTGCCGCACCTGACCACCGTGCGCGGGCGGATGCAACTGGCCGCCACGCGTGACAATGGCGCGACGGTGTTTGTGGATTATGCCCACACGCCTGATGCTGTTGCCACGGCACTCAAGGCGCTGCGCCCGCATGTAATGGGCCGGCTGATTGCCGTAATCGGTGCGGGCGGGGATCGCGACGCCAGCAAACGCCCATTGATGGGCAGGGCGGCAGCCAACCATGCCGACGTCGTCTTTGTCACCGATGACAACCCGCGCAGCGAAGATCCCGCAGTCATCCGCGCGGCCGTGATGGCAGGCGCGTCAGAGGCAGCGGGCGAAGCCAGCGTGGCCGAAGTCGGCGACCGCGCCGAGGCCATCCTGCGCGGCATCGACGCCCTGCAACCCGGCGACGCACTGCTGATTGCGGGCAAGGGCCACGAAACCGGTCAGATCGTCGGGGATCAGGTTCTGCCCTTCGACGATGTGGAACAGGCCAGTATTTCCGTCGCAGCGCTGGACGGGAGGGTCGCATGACGCTCTGGACAGCATCCGAAGCGGCCGAGGCGACGGGCGGCCAGGCGACGACCGACTGGACCGCTGATGGTGTCTCCATCGACACGCGCACCCTTCAACCCGGTGATCTTTTTGTTGCGCTGAAAGCGGCACGGGACGGGCATGATTTCGTGGCCCAAGCGCTTGAGAAAGGCGCGGGCGCGGCTTTGGTCTCGCATATTCCCGACAACGTATCGCCAGACGCACCACTGCTGATCGTTGATGATGTGCAGGCGGCGCTCGAGGCTTTGGGGCAGGCAGCTCGCGCCAGAACGAATGCGCGTGTGGTAGGGGTGACCGGCAGTGTGGGTAAAACATCGACCAAGGAAATGCTGGCGACAATCCTGGAAACGCAAGGGAAAACCCACGCCAGCGTCGCCAGTTACAACAACCATTGGGGCGTGCCCCTGACCCTTGCACGGATGCCGCGCGACACTGAATTCGCAGTGATCGAGATCGGCATGAACCATCCGGGCGAGATTGCCCCGCTGGCCCGGCAGGCCCGCCCGCATGTGGCGCTGGTGACGACCGTGGCGGCGGTGCATCTGGAAGCCTTCGAGAATGTGGCTGGCATTGCCCATGAAAAAGCTGCGATCTTTGAAGGGCTCGAACCCGGTGGGGCGGCAATCGTCAATGCGGATATCGACCACGCGGATATCCTGCGCCAAACGGCACTTGGGCAGGGGGCCGGGATCGTGGATTTCGGCCAAGGCGCAACGGATTACCGGCTGACCGACGTTCAGCAGGGGGCGAACACCGTGAATGCCGAAGCTGCGGTTGGCGATCAGGTATTCCGCTTTGCGGTGAACTCTGCCGGTACCCATTTCGCCATGAACGCGCTGGGGGCTTTGTCAGCCTGCGTTGAACTGGGTGTCGATCTGGATCAGGCCATTGCGGCCCTGCGTGCATGGTCTCCGGTCAAGGGGCGCGGCGTACGGGAAAGCCTTTCCCTGCCCGGCGGCGGGCAGATCGAACTGCTGGATGACAGCTATAACGCCAACCCGACATCGATGGCGGCCGCTCTGGATGTGCTCGCCGCGTCACAAGGCAAACGCCGCATCGCCTTTCTGGGCGACATGAAAGAGCTGGGCACGCAGGAAGAGGCGATGCACGTCGCCATGGCCGATGCCAAAGCGATGGCGCATGTCGATCAGGTGCATTGTATCGGCCCGTTGATGCGGGCACTGCACCACGCGCTGCCTCCGGCGAAACGCGGCCTCTGGTCTGAAACCAGCACCGAGATGGCCGAACGGTTGCCTTCGCTGGTCAGGGACGGCGATACTGTGCTGGCCAAGGGCTCTCTCAGCATGGGATTGGCCTCGATTGTTGACGGTCTGCGCAAAATGGGGCAAGGGGGCGCGCTTGATGGGTGATCACGCCCATACGCCTCGTGTGAGAAAGGTATTGTCATGCTGTACTGGTTGACCGCCCTGTCGGATGGCGGGGATTTCTGGAACCTCTTCCGGTATATCACCTTCCGCGCAGGCGGTGCCTTCATGACCGCGCTGATCTTTGGGTTCATCTTCGGAAAACCGCTGATCAACGTGCTGCGCAGGAAGCAGGGCAAAGGCCAGCCGATCCGTGACGACGGTCCCGAAGGGCATTTTTCCAAGGCAGGCACACCAACGATGGGCGGGTTGCTGATTGTCGGAGCTCTTGTCACGTCAACCCTTGTCTGGGCGCGTCTGGACAACCCTTATGTCTGGATGGTGCTTTTTGTGACCCTGTCTTATGCGGCCATTGGATTCGCGGATGACTACGCGAAAGTCTCAAAACAGAACACGCAGGGGGTTTCAGGCAGGATGCGCCTCGCATTGGGCGTAATTATTGCCGTGCTGGCTTCGCTTTGGGCGACGTTGCACCATCCCGAAGCGTTGCAGAACCAGCTGGCTGTACCAGTCTTCAAGGACACGCTGGTCAATCTGGGCATCTTCTATATCCCGTTCTCGATTGTCGTGATCGTGGGGGCCGCCAATGCGGTGAACCTGACCGACGGTCTGGACGGCCTGGCTATCATGCCAGCCATGATCGCCGCCTCGACGCTGGGCGTGATCGCCTATGCGGTGGGCCGCGTCGACTTTACCGAATATCTCGACGTGCATTACGTGCCCGGCACGGGTGAGATCTTTATCTTCACCTCCGCGCTGTTCGGAGCCGGCCTCGGGTTTCTCTGGTACAACGCCCCCCCTGCGGCAGTGTTCATGGGCGATACCGGCTCGCTGGCCCTGGGCGGCGCGCTGGGCGCCATAGCCGTGGCCACCAAGCACGAGCTGGTTCTGGCCGTCGTCGGCGGCTTGTTCGTGGTCGAGGCGCTGAGTGTGATCATTCAGGTCCTCTACTTCAAACGCACCGGCAAACGGGTCTTCCTGATGGCCCCGATCCATCATCATTATGAGAAAAAAGGCTGGGCCGAGCCGACCATCGTCATCCGCTTCTGGATCATCTCGCTGATTCTGGCGATGATCGGACTGGCAACGCTGAAAGTCCGGTGAGTAACCGCCGAATTGTTTTGTCAGGATGTTCCAGCGGAGGTAAGTCAACCCTGCTTCAGGAAATGGCGAAACGTGGCTACGCAACGGTTCCTGAACCTGGTCGACGCGTGGTCAGGGCCGAGCAGCATAGCGGTGGGAACGCGTTACCGTGGAATGACCCCAAGGCGTTTTGCAGAAAGGTGATCAGCACGGCTTTTGACGACATGGCCCATGCTCCAACTGGTCTGGTTCTGTTTGACAGGTCGGCGCTGGATGCTCTGATCTGGTTCGAGCGCACGGGCACAAATCTTGAAAATGCATTGCGTGATAAGATTCTGCGGCTTGGCTATGATTGCCGCGTGTTCCTGTTTCCACCATGGCCTGAAATCTATGTTCAGGACAGCGAGCGACAGCATGATCTGTCTGACGCTCTTGCGGAATATGAAGCTTTGTGCGACCGCTTACCGAAACTTGGTTTCCAGACAGTCCTTGTCCCGAAACGGCCCGTGGTCGAGCGGGCAGACTGGCTTGAAGCGCAGCTAGGCAAAGGACACATGAAATGATCCCGGTCAAAGGCTTTTCAGGGCAGAAAGTTGCGGTTCTGGGATTGGGCCGGTCCGGTCTGGCAACGGCACGCGCCTTGCGCGCAGGCGGGGCAGATCCGGTGTGCTGGGATGACAACCCGACAACCCGCGCCACAGCCGAGGGCGAAGGATTCTCCTGTGCCGACCTACGCAAGCATGGGGCGTTTGACGATATCGCGTCGCTGATCGTCTCACCGGGCATTCCGCATCTCTATCCCGAACCGAACCCCGTGGTTGCCGCAGCTTTGGACGCAGGCGTGCCGGTGGACAATGACATCGGGCTGTTCTTCCGCTCTTTTGCGGGGCCGGAATGGAACAACTACGACACGCCGCCGCATGTCATTGCAGTCACCGGTTCGAACGGGAAATCCACCACTGCGGCGCTGATCCATCACATTCTGACCGAGGCCGGGCGCGAGGTGCAGCTGGCCGGAAATATCGGGCGCGGTGTTCTGGATATCGATCCGGGTGGTGATGGTTCGGTCGTGGTGCTGGAGCTTTCCAGCTATCAGACGGAACTGGCCCGTGCGCTGACCCCGGATGTGGCGGTGTTTACCAATCTGTCGCCCGATCATCTGGACCGCCACGGCGGCATGGGGGGATATTTCGCGGCCAAACGGCGCCTCTTTGCCGAAGGCGGCCCTGACCGTGCGATCATTGGCGTCGACGAAACCGAAGGTGCGTTTCTGGCTGGGCAACTGTCCGAAGGGCCGGCGGATGACCGGGTGATCCGTATCTCGGTAACGCGAAAGCTGACTGGGCCGGGCTGGCAGGTCTTTGCGCGCAAGGGGTTTTTGTCGGAATACCGCAAGGGGCGGCAGGCCGGGTCCATCGACCTGCGCGCGATCAAGGGCCTTCCCGGTGCCCATAACCACCAGAACGCCTGCGCGGCTTATGCCGCCTGCCGGTCGCTGGGCCTTGCGCCGCGCGTGATCGAAGACGCGCTGCACTCGTTCCCGGGCCTGCCGCATCGCAGCCAGATCATCGCCGAGGCTGATGGGGTTACCTATGTCAATGACTCCAAGGCGACCAATGTCGACAGCGCCCTGAAAGCGCTTATGGCGTTCAAAAAGATCCGATGGATTTGCGGCGGTCTTGAGAAAGAGGGCGGCATATCAGCCCTGAACACGGCGGCGGGCGAGGTCGTCAAAGCATATGTCATCGGACGCGAAGCGGCCGGTTTTGCGATGCAGCTTGAAGCAGATGCGCAGGTCTGCACCACGATGGAGGCCGCCGTGGCACAAGCCATGGCGGATGCCGAGGCCGGTGACACGGTGCTGTTGGCACCGGCTGCTGCCAGTTTCGACCAGTATGACAACTTCGAACAGCGCGGCGATGACTTTGCAACACAGGTCAGGCGCAGGTTGACAAAATAGCCATTTGCAATAGACCGCCGGCTGGGCCAAGCTTGGATGCTATCAGCTTGACGCGGCACCATTATTGGTTTTGCCTGCCAGCAGATTCAACACGAGGTTATGACTATGCCATTTCGTAGACTTTCTCTGATCCTGCCTGCCATTCTTGTTGCGGGGGCCTGTACGAACACGGGTGCCAACTATCAGCCCATCGTCGATGGTCCGGTCGGCCCGAATTACAACGTGGACCTGCAGCAATGCCAACAACTGGCGGCATCGCAAAGCAGCGTTGATGGCTCTACCGCGGGGAACGCAGCAATTGGCGCAGCGGGTGCCGCGGCCGTTACCGGGATCGTTCAGGACAGCAGCGACAATCTTGGTCGCGCGGCTGTGGCAGGTGCCCTGGTGGGCGCTGGCGCAGACGTCATCAATAAAAACCAGAACAAAGAAGTGATCGTGCGCAACTGCATGCGCGGGCGCGGCTACAACGTCGTAGGCTAGAGTCCGGCGGCAATTGCAACACCTGCGGCATGGCCTGACGACCATGCCCACTGGAAGTTGTAGCCGCCCAACCAACCGGTGACATCAACTGCTTCGCCAATTGCATAGAGGCCGGGGACCTCCCTGGCCTCCATCGTTTTCGAAGACAGGTCATCCGTGTCGATCCCGCCCAAGGTGACTTCGGCGGTGCGATACCCTTCGGTTCCCGACGGCACCAGTTGCCACGCAGACAGGGCCGAGGTCAGCTCGGCCAGTTTCGCGTCCGACTGATCCGCCAGCTTCCCGGACATCGGAATGATCCGGCACAGGTAATCGACCAGCCGGGCCGGCAGATGCCGCGCCAGTTCAGTGGTCAGCTCCTTGCGGCCTGCGCTTTGCCGCTGTGCGCGCAACAGATCAAACAGGGGCAGGTCGGGGATCAGGTTCACCCGGATTGCCTCACCTTCGCGCCAGTATGACGACAGCTGCAATACCGACGGGCCGCTCAGGCCGCGATGGGTGAACAGCAGCGCCTCGTCGAAGCTGGCGCGATCATTCGACAGTCGCGCGGGCAGTGAAACGCCGGACAGGTCCCTGAACCGCCCATCCGAGAAGGTGAACGGCACCAGCGCCGCCCGCGTCTCGGTCATCCGCAACCCGAACTGGCGCGCGATATCATAGGCCAGCCCGGTTGCGCCCATCTTGGGAATCGATTTCCCACCCGTCGCCAGCACCAGATTGGTGCAGGTCAGGTGCTGCCGTTGCCCGTCACGCTCCACCTCCAGCTCAAAGCCGCTTTCGGTCTTGCGCAGATCGCGCAGCGAGGTTTGAATCCACAGCTCTGCTCCTGCATTGCTCATTTCATCCAGCAACATCCGGATGATCTGTTTCGAAGAGCCATCGCAGAACAACTGGCCCAGCGTTTTCTCATGCCATGTGATGTTGTGACGTCCGACCAGATCGATGAAATCCCATTGCGTGTACCGTGCAAGGGCGGATTTGCAGAAATGCGGGTTTCGCGACAGGAAGTTGCCCGGCCCGGCATGCATGTTGGTGAAATTGCAGCGCCCCCCGCCCGAGATGCGGATTTTCTCGCCGGGTGCCTTGGCGTGGTCAATCACCAGCACGCGCCCACCGCAATGGGCCGCACACATCATGCCGGCAGCCCCGGCCCCAAGGATGATCGTGTCGTAGGTCATGCGCGGGGGGATGGCGTGGATTAAACAAGATGGCAAGAGCCCATGCCGAAGTCGCGGGGCGCGCGCTCGCCGCGTTCTCGCAAATTCGAGGTCGGCTGACAGGGCGATTGCCATAGTTTCAACGCGCTGACATGCTGAGGCCATACCGCAAAGAGGTTTTGACAAGACAAACTGGCAAAAGGAACTCTGAATGCAATTCCCCGAATTTATTTCGTCATTTCCGAAACTGGATGTGCCTTTTCCTGAAGACGTGGTGCAGACGGCCGTCATTCGATCAGATGCAGGGCTGGTCGCTTTCTTTACTTTCCTCAAGGACATGGAACTTCCCCTGCATTCGCATGGTGCCCAATGGGGGACGGTGGTTGAGGGTGAAATTGAACTCACGATCGGTGACCAGACCCGCACCTACGGCCCCGGCGACAGCTACTCGATCCCAAGTGGAGTCGCGCACGGGGGGACCATCAAGGCGGGATCACGTGTCATTGACGTGTTTGAGGAACCCGATCGATATCCGATCAAGGAATAATACATAGCGACCCGCCTTGTGGATCAACGCGCGCGCCGTTCCGCTAAGCGGTGTGTCCAATGCTGCAACATCCCCGGACAGCCACGTGCAGCGGGGGGCGCTTCGGGTCTGGACGGTCGATTTCTGCCTTGTGGCTTCATCCTACTAGCCCAAACACAAAAATCCCTGTAGAGTCTCAATCAGACCCCGAAAACGGGGCGTTGACGAGGCAGAGAGTGGCGGTATCTCATGACTGAGATGGTGTATGGCGCGGTCCAGGACCAGCGCGGAGAACCGATTCTACCGAAATGGTGGCGTACGATCGATCGCTGGACGATGTCCTGCGTTCTGATCCTGTTTACCATCGGGCTGTTGCTGGGGCTGGCCTCTTCGCCACCGCTGGCCGGTCGAAACGGGTTCGATCCGTTCCACTATGTCGAACGTCAGGCCATCTTCGGCGGATTGGCGCTGATTGCGATGCTTCTGACCTCGATGATGTCGCCGACGCTGGTACGCCGTTTGGCGGTACTGGGTTTCCTGGGGGCCTTCGTGGCGCTGGTTTTCCTGCCCGTGTTCGGGACCGACTTTGGCAAGGGCGCGGTGCGATGGTATTCGCTGGGGTTCGCCTCGCTGCAACCGTCCGAGTTTCTGAAGCCCGGCTTCATCGTCGTTGCTGCATGGCTGCTGGCGGCCTCACAAGAGATCAACGGCCCGCCGGGGCGGATCTGGTCGTTTACCCTGTGCATGGCGATTGTCGGCATGCTGGTGATGCAACCTGATTTCGGTCAGGCCTGCCTGATCCTGTTCGGCTGGGGGGTGATGTATTTTGTCGCCGGGGCGCCGATGCTGCTGCTGGTCGGAATGGCCGGGTTTGTTGTTCTGGGCGGTATGTTCGCCTATTCCAGCTCTGAACACTTTGCCCGCCGTATCGATGGCTTCCTGAATCAAGAGGTCGATCCGACCACCCAGTTGGGCTATGCCACCAATGCCATCCGAGAGGGCGGGTTGTTCGGCGTCGGCGTAGGGGAAGGGCAGGTGAAATGGTCGCTGCCCGATGCCCATACAGATTTCATCATCGCTGTCGCGGCCGAGGAATACGGCCTGATCCTCGTCATGATCATCATTGCGCTTTATGCGCTGATCGTCGTGCGCTCGCTGCTGCGGCTGATGCGCGAACGCGACATGTTCATTCGTCTGGCGGGCACGGGACTGGCCTGCATGTTTGGCGTTCAGGCGATGATCAACATGGGTGTTGCGGTGCGTCTGCTGCCCGCCAAAGGCATGACTTTGCCGTTCGTCAGCTATGGCGGCTCGTCGCTGATTGCTGGCGGTATTGCCGTTGGCATGCTGCTGGCCTTCACCCGAACCCGCCCACAGGGCGAGCTTGGCGATATTCTGCGCGGACGAGGATAATGGGGATTCCATACTTGTTGATTGCGGCTGGTGGGACCGGGGGGCACATGTTCCCCGCTCAGGCGCTGGCCGAGGCGATGCTGAACAAAGGTTGGCGTGTACGCTTGTCTACCGACCCGCGCGGCGCCCGCTATACCGGTGGTTTCCCGCATTCGACCGAGATCGTCGAGGCATCGTCGGCCACGTTCGCGCGGGGCGGTCTGGCGGCCAAGGCCATGGCCGGCCCCAAGATCGCCGGTGGTGTGGCTGGCATGGTGTTCCAGATGATGCGGGACAAGCCCGACGTCGTTGTGGGTTTCGGCGGGTATCCCTCGATCCCGGCGCTGAGCGCTGCGACCATGCTCAAAATCCCCCGCATGATCCACGAACAGAACGGGGTGCTGGGACGTGTGAACCAGCTGTTCGCCACCCGCGTCGCGCAGGTGGCCTGCGGTGTGTGGCCCACGGACCTGCCCGAGGGCGCATATGGCATCCACACCGGCAACCCGGTCCGGGCCGCCGTTCTGGACCGCGCCGCGGCCGGTTACATTCCGCCCGGTGATTATCCAATGTCGGTCCTTGTCATGGGCGGGTCACAAGGCGCACGCATCCTCAGCGATGTGGTGCCCGGTGCCATCGCCGCACTGCCCGAAGAAATCCGCACTCATATCCGCGTGGCACATCAGGCCCGGGACGAGGACGGCGAGCGCGTCACAGCCTTCTACAACGAACACGGCATCCGCGCCGATGTGCAGCCCTTCTTTGATGATGTCCCCCGTCGCATGTCGGATGCGCAACTGGTGATCTCGCGTTCAGGCGCGTCCAGCGTTGCCGATATCTCGGTCATCGGGCGCCCGTCGATCCTGATCCCCTTTGCCGCCGCCGCCGGAGATCACCAGACAGCCAACGCACGTGGGTTGGTACAGGCGGGCGGGGCCATCATGATTCCGGAAAAGGCTCTTGACGTTCCTGCGCTGACACAGCAAGTCACCACGGTTCTCACGAACCCCGAAGCCGCACAGAAAATGGCCCATGCCGCCTTGTCTGTCGGGGCACCTGACGCCACCGAGCGTCTGACAGCCCTTGTCGAACAATTGGCGCAGAAGGAGACCACATGAACCCAGCAACCAAACTGCCGCAGGACGTAGGACCGATTCACTTTGTGGGGATCGGCGGGATCGGAATGTCGGGTATCGCCGAGGTGCTGCTCAATCTGGGGTACCGGGTGCAGGGTTCGGACCTGAAGGCATCGAAGATCACCGACCGGCTGGCAAGTCTGGGGGCCGAGATTTTTGTAGGCCAACGCGCGGAAAACCTTGAAAACGCGGCCGTTGTGGTGGTCTCGACCGCGATCAAACCGGGCAACCCCGAGCTTGACGGCGCCCGCGCCCGCGGCCTTCCGGTGGTGCGCCGGGCTGACATGCTGGCCGAACTGATGCGGCTGAAATCCAACATCGCCATCGCCGGGACCCACGGCAAGACCACGACGACCACGATGATGGCCGAACTGATGGTGGCAGGCGATTTCGATCCGACCGTGATCAATGGCGGCATCATCCATGCCTATGGATCGAATGCCCGTATGGGACAGGGCGAATGGATGGTAGTCGAAGCGGACGAGAGCGACGGCTCGTTCAACCGGCTGCCCGCGACCATCGCCATCGTCACCAATATCGACCCCGAGCATATGGAGCATTGGGGCGATTTCGACATGCTGCGCGCGGGTTTCCATGAATTCGTCTCGAACATCCCCTTCTACGGGCTGGCCGTGTGCTGCACCGACCATGCCGAGGTGCAGGCTCTGGTGGGCCGCATCACCGACCGCCGCGTGCGCACTTATGGGTTCAACGCGCAGGCCGACGTGCGGGCCGAGAACCTGACCTACAAGGGCGGCATCGCGCATTTCGACATTCACCTGCAATACGAAGACAAGGTGATCGAAGGCTGCACCTTGCCGATGCCCGGCGACCACAACGTTTCCAACGCTTTGTCCGCCGTGGCCGTTGCCCGGCACCTGGGCATGAAAGCCTCGGAAATCCGCGATGCGCTGGCCAATTTCGGCGGCGTCAACCGCCGCTTTACCAAGGTCGGCGAGATCGACGGCGTCACCATCATTGACGACTATGGCCACCACCCCGTTGAAATCGCCGCAGTCCTGAAAGCCGCGCGACAGGCGGCCGAAGGCCGCGTGATCGCCGTGCACCAACCGCACCGTTATTCGCGCCTGTCCAACCTGTTTGACGATTTCTGCACCTGCTTCAATGACGCCGACGTCGTGGCCATTGCCGATATCTTCGCCGCCGGAGAGGACCCGATCGAAGGCGCATCGCGTGATGATCTGGTACAGGGCCTGATCCGCCACGGCCACCGCCACGCCCGCGCGCTGTTTGATGAAAACGAGCTTGAGCGGCTTGTGCGCGAACAGGCCCGCCCGGGCGATATCGTCGTCTGCCTCGGGGCCGGTACGATCAGCGCCTGGGCCAACGGCCTGCCCGAGAGATTGCAGCGAAAACAAGCTGTTTGACTTCGCTTCTGTTTGGTGCACAACCTGAAAGTGTAGCAATTGCCCGCAGCTGCCACATGTCCTCGGAGGGGACAGATGGACTATTCGATGATCCTTGCCGCCCTTTGGGTGATCTGCGCCACGATCGTGGCGTTCTTGCCGATGCGGCTGCAATTCCCGCCGGGTTTCGCCCTGCTGATCTGCGCTCCGGTTCTGATCGTCTGGCTGGGTTATGATCACGGCTGGTTCTGGTCGGTATTCGCCTTCGGCGGATTTGTTTCGATGTTCCGCAACCCCATCCGGTATTACTGGCGGAAATGGGTGCGCCGGGAGGTCATGGAATGAACTGGTCCATCGCCCTTGCCGGTCTGTGGGGCGTTTCCGCGAATCTGCTGGCAATGATCCCAAGCAAAGACAACCACTGGACTCGCGCCTATTTCCTGATCGCCGTGGGCATTCCGATTCTGGGGTATGTCACCTATCAGAACGGCCCGTGGATCGGCTTGCTGGTGCTGGTCATGGGCATGTCCGTGCTGCGCTGGCCCGTGATTTATCTGACCCGTTGGACAAAGATGAAATTGCAGGGCATGAAGGCGGCTGACGAATAACCGGCCAGTTTCAGGAGGTCCGCCATGGCGTCCGTCGCCACATTTGCCTATCTGCCATTTCTTTCTTTCCTGTTTGGTGCCGCCGCCGGTTTCACGGCAGGCCGTTGGCTGGGCCTGCGCGGCTTGTTGTGGCTGATCGGTCTGGCCTCGGCCGTCGGATTGGCGTTGATCGTGGTGCTGGCCGGTATTGGCACCGGCGAAGAAGAACAGGCGTTCGGCCCGCTGGTCTGGCTGACCGCCGGCGTTCTTCCCTTTCTGTTCGCCGCGATCATGGGCGGTGTGGGCGGACGCAGCCTGGCAGTGCGTGCAGACGCATGACAACGTTTCCCGTTCCGAAAGGTCGCCTGTCTCGGGCGCGGCCTCTCTCTGACCTCACATGGCTTCGCGTTGGCGGCCCGGCCGATTACCTGTTCCAGCCTGCTGATATCGAAGATCTGCAAGCCTTCCTGCGGGAACTGCCAGCGCAAACCCCGATCTTTCCGATGGGGGTCGGCTCGAACCTGATCGTTCGGGATGGAGGTCTGCGGGCCGTTGTGATCCGGCTGGGGCGCGGGTTCAACGCCATCTCGGTTGACGGCAACACCGTCACGGCGGGCGCTGCGGCACTGGATGCGCATGTTGCGCGCAAGGCGGCGGATGCAGGCGTGGACCTGACCTTTCTGCGCACCATTCCGGGTTCGATCGGCGGCGCGGTGCGGATGAACGCGGGCTGTTACGGCAGCTACACGGCGGATGTGCTGCGCAAGGCCACCATTGTCACCCGGCAGGGCGACCTGCGGGACCTGACGCCCGAAGACTTGAATTTTCGCTATCGCCAGACGGACCTGCCGGAAGGCGCAGTGCTGATTTCGGCTGTGTTCGAGGCCCCTTCAGGCAATCCTCAAGACCTCCATGCCCGTATGGAGGCACAGTTGAAAAAACGCGACGAAACCCAACCCACCAAGGACCGCAGCGCGGGGTCGACCTTTCGCAATCCGGCCGGGTTTTCTTCGACCGGGCAGGCGGATGACGTGCATGATTTCAAGGCGTGGAAGGTGATCGACGACGCCGGAATGCGCGGCGCGACGCTTGGCGGTGCGCAGATGAGCCCGAAACACTCGAATTTCCTGATCAATACCGGCGCGGCAACCGCTGCCGACCTTGAAGGTCTGGGCGAAGAGGTGCGAAAAAAGGTTTACGAAACAAGCGGCATCACGCTAGAGTGGGAAATCATGCGGGTCGGTGATCCGCTAAAAGAATAAAGCCCCGACCGTCAGACCAATACAGGCAAATTCAGGCGACGGATCAAAGGCATAAACGCAGTACGGACCACCACATAAGGTCCGGGGACATTGAGGCGCACATTGGGTATGTCGAGCAGGACAAACCCCAAAGTGGCGGTATTGATGGGTGGACCCTCGGCGGAACGCGAGGTGTCTCTCAGCTCTGGGCGCGAATGCGCGGCCGCCCTTGTGGGAGAAGGCTTTGAAGTGGTCGAACTGGACGCAGGTCCCGACCTCTGCGCGCGCCTTGTGGACATCAGGCCGGATGTGGTTTTCAACGCCCTGCATGGCCGCTGGGGCGAAGATGGCTGTGTGCAGGGCCTGCTGGAATGGATGCGCATTCCCTATACGCATTCCGGCGTGTTGGCCTCGGCGCTGGCAATGGACAAGCAACGCAGCAAGGACGTCTATCAGGCCGAAGGTCTGCCCGTCGTTCCAAGCGTGATCGTGCCCAGGCTTGAAGTGGTCAAAGCACATGTGATGGAGCCGCCCTATGTGGCCAAGCCAAACAACGAAGGCTCCAGTGTCGGGATTTACATCGTCCATGAAAACGCCAATGGCCCGCCGCAGCTGTCCGAAGACATGCCCGATCAGATCATGGTCGAGAAATATGTTGCGGGGCGTGAACTGACCGTAACAGTGATGGGTGACCGCGCCCTGACCGTGACTGAAATCATGACAGATGGCGGCTGGTACGACTATGACGCCAAATACAAGCCTGGCGGGTCATGGCACGTTCTGCCTGCCGATGTGCCACCGGACATCTTTGACCGTTGCATGGATTACGCCGTGCGCGCACATGTTGCCTTGGGATGCAGGGGCGTCAGCCGCACCGATTTCCGCTGGGATGACAGCATGGGCGCCGACGGGTTGTTTCTGCTTGAGACCAACACCCAGCCCGGCATGACGCCGACATCTCTGGCCCCGGAACAGGCCGCCCATCTGGACATGACATTCGGCCAGCTTTGCGCCTGGATGGTGGAGGACGCCTCATGCGACCGCTGACAGCCAGCCGTTCACTGGAAATCCACCGCAGCAAACCTCTTGCGGGGCCGGATGCCGATTTCGCCTCGGCCGACACTGAACCGCGCGACGGTCAACCGCTTCTGCGCCTGCGCGGCGCGCGGGTGTTTTCCCGCACCGCAAGACGCAGTGACCCGGCACCATCGCGCCTCAGCTACCGGCTCCAGCGCTGGATGCTGACACCGGGCATTCGCCTTGGTGTCAAACTTGGCCTGCCGATCTGCGCCATCGCAGCCGCGGTTGGCATCTTCTTTGCCTCGCAGGACCGTCGCGACGCTCTTGCCGCTTATGTCGCCGATGTGCGCACTTCGATTCAGGAACGCCCCGAATTCATGGTCAACCTGATGGCCATCGACGGGGCGGGAACCGACCTGTCCGAAGACATCCGCGAAGTTGTGCCGCTGGATTTCCCGATCAGTTCCTGGGATCTGGATGTGGAACAGATCCGCGACACGATCACCGGGCTGGACCCGGTGAAATCCGCAACCGTCAGAATCCGCCCCGGAGGTATCCTGCAAGTCGATGTCGTCGAGCGTCAGCCCGTGATCGTCTGGCGAACGCGTGAGGGGCTTGAGCTGCTGGATGAGACAGGCGCGCATGTCAAGGAAACCACCTCTCGCAAGGACCACGCCGATCTGCCGTTGATCGCGGGGGCGGGCGCCGACGATCACGTCCGAGAAGCGCTGGAGCTTCTTCAGACCTCGCGCAGCCTGGGCAATCGCGTGCGCGGCTTGGTGCGCGTGGGAAAGCGGCGCTGGGATCTGGTGCTGGACCGTGGTCAGCGCATCATGCTGCCGACCGAACGCCCGGTGCGTGCGCTGGAACGCGTGCTTGCCGTGAATGAGGTGCAGGACCTTCTGGAACGTGACGTGGCCGTGGTCGACATGCGCCTTGGGCAGCGCCCAACCATCCGAATGACCAAAGCCGCCAGCGAAGACTGGTGGAATACAAAAGTGACAATGAGTAACGGGCAGTAACGACCATGATGACCGATCTTTATCAGTCCCAGCGCGCCATGCGTCAGATGCGGCGGCAGGCTTTGCAACGCGGTGTGATTGCGATTCTGGATGTGGGCAGTTCGAAAATCGCCTGTCTTGTGCTGCGCTTTGACGGAACCGGTCGGCTGAGCGAGGACAACACCATCGGTTCCATGGCAGGGCAGACGGGCTTTCGGGTTATCGGGGCCGCAACGACACGTTCGCGCGGCGTCCAGTTTGGCGAAGTCACCGCCATGCAGGAAACCGAACGTGCCATCCGCACCGCGCTTCAGGCCGCACAGAAGATGGCCGACATCCGCGTCGACCATGTAATCGCCTGTTTCTCGGGCGCGAACCCGCGCTCTTACGGGCTGGATGCGCAAGTCGATCTGGACGGTCAGATCGTGACCGAGGCCGAAGTGGGCCGGGTTCTGAACGCCTGC
This sequence comes from Ruegeria sp. BHSA118, assembly GCF_059613405.1. Taxonomy (NCBI): domain Bacteria; kingdom Pseudomonadati; phylum Pseudomonadota; class Alphaproteobacteria; order Rhodobacterales; family Roseobacteraceae; genus Ruegeria; species Ruegeria sp. BHSA118. Next base: position 1,477 of record NZ_JBXWSM010000045.1, on the reverse strand, counting down.
GACGTACCGGATTACGGCGACGGGCGCGAAGTGCTGCACGCACAGCCGGTGAATTTCGCGCTCGACAACCGATCGGGCCTGATCGACCCGCGCGGGCAGATGGGCCAAAGCCTTGCGGTCGACATGCATATGCTGACCGTGGATTCGTCAGCGATCCAGAACATCGTGCGCTGTATCAAGCGCTGCGATCTTGAACTCGCGGGTATTGCCAACTCGGCCTATGTCTCGGGCATCTCGGCGCTGGTCGAAGACGAGCAGGAACTGGGTGCGGCCTGTATCGACATGGGCGGCGGCACCACCAGCGTTTCGATCTTCATGAAAAAGCACATGATCTATGCCGATTGCGTGCGCATGGGCGGTGATCACGTGACCGCCGATATCTCGATGGGCCTGGGTGTGCCTGCCGCCGTGGCGGAACGGATCAAGACATTCAATGGTGGCGTTCATGCCACCGGGGCCGACGACAGGGATATGATTGATATCGGTGGTGACACCGGCGATTGGGAACACGACCGCCGCACCGTCAGCCGTGCCGAACTGATCGGCATCATGCGCCCCCGTGTCGAGGAAATTCTTGAAGAGGTCCGCGTCCGGCTGGATGCGGCCGGGTTTGAACATATGCCAAGCCAGCAGATCGTGCTGACCGGCGGCGGCAGCCAGATCATGGGGCTGGACGGGCTGGCCACGCGCATCCTCGGTCAGCGCGTTCGCCTGGGCCGCCCCTTGCGCGTGCATGGCCTGCCGCAATCAGCCACCGGGCCCGGGTTCTCGTCCGCTGTCGGCCTCAGCCTGTTTGCGGCGCACCCGCAGGATGAATGGTGGGATTTTGAGATCCCGGTCGATACCTATGCCGCGCGCCCGTTCAAGCGCGCCGTGCGGTGGTTCCGTGACAACTGGTAGACGTCTGCGCGGGTGTGCACTGGCCGCGGCGCTGCTGCCTTGCTGGGCCTCGGCCCAGACCATGATCACGCCCGAGGCGTTTCTGGACGCGGCGGTTGGCAATACTCTGACGTTCTACGAAATCCGCAGCGGTGGCCTGGTGGGGACCGAACAATTCCTGAACCGCCGCATGTCGGTCTGGCGCGAAGAGGGGCAGGGCTGTGTCTACGGGCAGATCACGACGCCAAACGGTCAGTTGTGTTTTCTGTACGACAATGACCCGGACGGCGTTCCGGTCTGTTGGTGGCCGTTTTTGCACGAAGGTCGTTTGATGGTGCGGCTTGCCTCGTTCGCCGATGGGGAAATACAGGAAGTGCGATCGATGACGGACCGCGGTCTGGACTGTCCGAATGCACCGCTTAGTTGAAGAAACCGGTTGCAGCGCTTCGATTTATCCCTCAAGATATCCACAAGGCCCGAAAGAGGCCTCGCGGCAGGACCTGAGCAGTTTTCCGCAGTGTAGATGACGGTCGATCAGAGCGTGATGACAATGTGTCCTCGCGTTCATGTCGGTTGTCTAGTGATGGTCGCCGTTGTT